>NZ_JAWOWF010000045.1:0-43303 GCF_033340295.1 Vibrio sp. 1401 | reverse complement strand
TTTCGATGTAACGCTACCAGAAGTTGCAGGCTCATTGTCATCCAGAATTACGGATAACTTTCAGATATTGAAACCTGTATCTTCAAGTTGAATGGGTATAGCCATGTTATTCATGTTGGCAAACCTGTTTAAAGTAGACCAGATGTTGTGACGACAGCCAAGATCTGTCTGAAATCCGGGAATAGCCTGGAATAGGGCTAAAATCTGGCCTAAAACGCCCATTAATTGGCTTAAATTCGAAATTTAGCGTTTAAAATTTAGGCTGGTAAAGAGAAGGGCTTGATCAAGACCTAAATTGCAGGACTTATTCGCACCTTCCCTAGGCTACTTTTTCCACCCGAGCTATTTTGTTTGGGAACTAATCCACACCAAGCTGAGAATTGCCGACCATTTTGAAACTGTTTGCCAGAGCCTACTTCACTAATAATTGCAGCAGTCAAAATCGGACCAAAACCAGAGATATTCTTAACTGCCTCATACCTTGGATGTTGTTGGCTCAATCTGGTTATACTTTGAGTAACTTTATCAATTTCGTCGCTGATATTGATAAATTTACAGTACAGCGTTTGAAGTAAGCTTCTCATAACATGGGACAACTGATTCTCAGCATCTTCAATCGCTAACGGCAAATGACTCCGCAGTGATTTAATAGACAAAGGGAAAACCACTCCGTACTCAGCAGCAAGTCCTCTGATCTGATTAGCAAGCGCTGTTCTGTTTTCCACTAAACGTTTACGAACACTGCGTATAGCTTTGAGGTCTTGTTGCTCAACAGACTTAACGGGAACAAAATGAATATCGGGTCTTGAAAAGGCCTCGCAAATAGCTCTCGCATCGTTGGCATCGTTCTTTTGTCGCCCAACAAATGGTTTTACGTGCTGAGCTGGGATAAGAGCGACCCTATTGCCCAGCTCTTGAAATATTCTTCCCCAATGATGCGAAGTTGCGCATGATTCCATCGCAATAGCTGTTTGCTCTGGAAATTGACGTACTGTATTAAGAAGCTTGTCACGCTTTACCTTTCGGTTTGACAAGATTTGCCCATCAGCACTCAACACGCATACTTGAAAGAGGTTTTTGGCTATATCGATACCGACAACTTTAATAGACATGATGATTACTCCTGTTCTTACTGGTTGCACCATTAGTTTGGTACATCGGTGCTAGAAGGGAGATGCGTCCATCACATCAAAGCCGAGAGTAATGTAAATTCAGTGCAATATGCCTCATTTTTGAGATGATGCTAGTGAGTGTGTTGAGTTGAAAAACAAATTGTAATATTTACGATAGACATCAAGAGTTTTTTCGTTATGATAAAGACTGAAATCTGGGAAGTCTGGTTTGAGGTAAGACTTTTTCAAAAAATATTTAATTATGAAAAGGAAAAATCATGTTAACGAAAGCTTATGTAAAAACTCGTCTGCTGCTGGAATCGTTTGCCAAAGACCAACGCGGTGTCACCGCAATTGAATACGCGATTATTGGTGTGGCGGTTTCGGCAATTGTTTTAGCGATGTTTAATACGGATCTAAAAACTTCTTTGACTGGGGCTATGACTAAGATTACAACAGCGATAAATGGTGCTGATGCCGCTGCGCCTAAAAAATAACTTTGTTAGTTTTTCTCAATCTCCCCCTGCTACTCCTGATTGCCATAGACGACATCAAATCTCGTTTCATCGATAATCGCGCAGTGGTGGTTTTGGTTGTGCTGATTCTATTAGGCTGGTTCACCCAGCCTAATTGGCATATTTGGCCTTATACCTTGGCGATTGTGCTCGGTGGGCTGTTGCTTTTTCAGCTCGGTGTGCTTGGCGCTGGTGATACAAAACTTTTGGCGGTCATTAGCCTCGGTATTGATCCCAGCTACATGCCACTGACTTTAGTCGGCATCGCCATGGTTGGCGGGGTAATGGCGCTAGGTTATTTGCTGTATGGCTTATTGACGGATTTAACCAAAGTGCGCCAGCGTGGTATTCCTTATGGGGTGCCGATCTGTTTGGTCGGCGGCTTAGCCATTGTCGTTTCTGCGCTTTGAGCGTCATTAAGTGATTGCTGAGCGTTGAACAAAAAGGATTTTTATAATTTCCAAATAACGCCTGAAAAATTTCCCGTTTAATAACGTTGATATCCAACGGCAATGTAGCCACAAACTGCTTATTTAAAATAATCAACGCCATAGTTTGCTCTGACGCATCCATAATGGCGATGTTTAAACGACATTAAGATAAGCCATATTTCTCACTTGGGACGGTGATATGAACTCCAAGCTTTTAATTGCAGTGGCGCTGATGGTTATTGGTATTGGTGGCTATGGCTTGTTGACGCCGTCAGCACCGATCGCTTCTGCGCCTACTGAAGACGCGACACCCAACACGCCCATCAAGCAATATCAAGTGTGGCTGGCAAAACAGCCGCTACAAAAAGGCCAGTTAGTCAGCCGTACTGATCTTGAGCTGCGACGTATCGATGAGGCGCAAGCGCTCAGTCTGGGCGTGAATCAAGATATTGAACTCACTTTTGTGGCCGATCTACGTATCGAGAGAGATTTGGCTGCTGGCGAAGTGGTTTGGCCCGAGTGGTTGATAACCCCTGAACAGCCGGCGTATCTGGATCTAATTTTAACCCCTAACCATGTGCCATTTGCCATTCAGGTTAATCCTCAATCGGTGATTGGCGGTGTAATTCGCCCTGGTTCTTTGGTCGATATTCTTGCTCTTTCTTCTTTAAAGCAGAATCTGGCGACCGAAGAAACGGTGCGCAGTTTTGAAACCGTTTCGCTTACCCCAGTGCTAATGGGTGTCAAAGTGTTGCAAGTCAATCAACAGCCAACTACATCTAGCTCTGGGCGTAACGAAGAGTTGACCAGCCAAGCCAATGTGATTGTTGAGCTAACCCGTAAGCAAGTCGCAACGTTGACCATCGCTCGCCATATTGCCCAGTTGGAGATCCATCTTTCGACCGGCAACAGTTTAGCCAGCGACCTTTCCGCCAACGCAGGCGATGTATTAACCGATTATAAAGCGATTCAGGAGTTTCGTGCTGGCAGCGCGACAACACGTTAAGGATAGAGAAAATGAGACAACGTTATGTGTATGGCTTATTCGCGGTTTTGCTCAGTGTGATTGCCCTGCCCGCCGAAGCGCAGCGGATCCTCAATTTAGCTGAAGGGGATGCGCAAACGTTGCGTTTGGATAGAGAAATCCAATCGGTGTTTATTTCGGATCCGAAAGTCGCCGATTATCAGGTCATTGACCGTAAAACTGTGGTGATTTTCGGTAAACAAGTCGGTAATGCCAGCCTGTTGGTCTTTGGCGAAAACAGTGAAACCCTAGCCAGTCGCCGTTTGGTCGTTAACACCAGCATGGTACATATCCAGCAACAAATTGCGATCAAATATCCGCACGCTGAAGTCTCGATTTACAATCTAGGTCAACAGGTGGTGCTCAGTGGTACCGTTGCAACTGAAAAAGAGCGCGATGAAATTAACCTACTGGTGGGTGAACTGCTGGGAAAATCCTCAACCGACACGGATGTAGAATGGAAAATTGGTGATAACAGTTACAAAATGGACGTTATGCAAAAACGCCATTTTGAAGGGGTGGTCAACAACATTGAAGTCGCCAGTACTAAGCAAATCAATGTCAAACTATCGATAGCTGAAGTCTCGCAAACCTTTATGGAGAAGTTTGGTATTCAACTTGGCAGTATTGGTCAAAGTAGTGGCGTGTTTGTTAACCCATTAAGGCAATTTAGCAGCAGCGATATCATCACTTTAATCACGGCCATTGGCGATGATAACGTCGGGCAAGTACTTGCCGAGCCAAATCTGTCGGTGATTTCGGGTGAAACAGCCAGTTTCCTTGTCGGGGGTGAGTTACCCGTTGTAACCATCGTCGATGGCGGCACTAACGTTTTATATAAAGAGTTTGGTGTACGTTTAGAGATGATGGCCAAAGTGCAACGTGATGACAAAATTAGGCTATCGTTAATGCCTGAAGTCAGTTCACTCGATACCCAATACGCCAATTCAACTTATAATTTACCTGCGCTAAAAACTCGCCGCGCTCGTACTACGGTTGAACTCGGTGATGGTCAAAGCTTTGTATTGGGCGGCTTGCTTAATAAAGAAGAAGCAGAATTGCTGCGTAAAATTCCTTTTATTGGCGATGTTCCTATTCTGGGCGCTCTGTTTCGTCATACCGAAACTACCCGCAATAAAACGGAACTGGTGATCATTGCGACGGTAAATTTGGTACAGCCGATTGAGCCATCAAGTGTTCAACTGCCCACCATGCAGCGCAGCTCAACTTTGGAACGCTTCTTTGCATTGCCTAAAGAGCGTCCTGCCGTCGAACAGCAGCTTAGCCAACAAATCCTGGCGACGGGAGGGTTTAAACAATGAAAAATCCAACTTTGAATGTGCTTTTACTCAGTACTGCGCTATTAGGTTGCAGCTCAGGTTTGCCAGACAAACCCGGCCCGGCAATAGATGTCTACCCCGTGCACAGCGGTTTGTCTTTGCAAACCGATGCGAAACAAGTGACTCAAGCACAACGCTCTTTGGAGCAATTTTTGGCTCAACAACATCACCAGCTGACAACGCAAAACAGTGTGCTGTATTGGAGTACCAAGGCTGGCGAGCGCTTTGCGCTAAAAGCGGAAAAACAGCTGCGCAAACTAGGCGTCGCCCCAGAAAGTATTCGGGTAGAAAAAATGCCGGCAGGCTTTGGCCAACATTTCGATTTTAAAATTGAAATCGTCGCTCATCGTGTCGTCGTACCCTTGTGTGATACGGTAAATATTAGCCAGTTTAGCCAAGAAAGTAATGGTTGCGTGAGCGAGTCGTTGCGTTGGCAATCTATGGTTAACCCACAAAAAATGTTAACAAACCATCCAATTGCATCTCCAGAGATGGCTGTAGGGGAATAGCGCTTATTATGTTTGATTTAGTCGATCGATTAAGTAAAAAACAGTCTAGCGAAGTGATTGAACAACAGAAGATCACGACGGTACTGTTTCATCAAACCAGTGAATGCCAAGAGTTGGTTATGGAAGCCTATCGCTTTGAAGGGATAGTACCGCCTGCCACTGTTAAAAATAGCGATGAAGCGATAGCGGAGCATGTGCGCCAATCCGACATCGAAATTGTGATTGTGGAACTCAATAACAGTCTCAATATCAGCCAAGACGCGGAAAGAATCAGTCACCTACTGCCCAATCATGCTTCTGTGATCATTGTCGGTAGTGAAGATGCCATTTCGACCATTCGTAATTTAAAAAGCATGGGCTTTTACTACGTCTTTTGGCCAGTAACCAAACAAGAGCTGATTGATTTTGTTAAGAGTGTCTACGATAACCGCCAACGCAGTAGCCATCGCGGGCCAGGCCAGAAACGCAGAGCCAAGTATATCACGATACTCGGCAGCAAAGGGGGAGTGGGAACCAGTTTGATCACTGCCGAAGTAGCTCATCAACTCTCCAGTGTACGCAAAACCTCCTGTTTGATCGTTGAGCAGCATTTTCATGGCGGCAATTTAGACATTTTGCTTGGTATTCGCAAAATGGAAAAACGACGAATTCAGAAAGGCTCGCTCTCCTCTTCTCTCGACACTGCTTCCGCGCAGAGCATGGTCTATAAGCACAACAACATGCTGTCGATTTTAGCCTTAACCTCAGAGCAGCTCGACAGCCTATCTCTACTTGATTACAGCAACGCTGTCGTTGATCAGTTATCGGAGGATGTGAATTTCATCCTTGAAGATCTCTCTGCTTCGGTTGGTTTCGCTATTGAAGCAGATAAGTTCGTTGCTCAGGCGGATGTGGTGGTGGTGGTGATTGAACCGACCGTCTCTTCCGTGCGCGAAGCCGCTCGTTTAAAAGAGCGCATCAATAAATGCAACAGCAATCGCGCTCTACGTTTACTGACGGTGTTTAATCACACCTTGCCACTTAAGTTGCAATCCGCCACCAAACAAGATGCGGAAACGATTTTAAAACAAGCGATTGATATTGAAATTCCTTTTTGTGAAACCATCAATCGTACCGTTTTGGAAGATCAAAGAGTGGTGACTTCCAAGTTAAAGGCCGCGGAGCCATTGAAAAACCTTAGCGCCATGATCCTTGGCGAGACGATAAATAACACACCCAGTTTCTTCGCCTCCCTGAAGCAGAGGTTGTCGCGCTCATGATCGGTGCAAAAGCGATATATGTGGGCATTCGTAAGCAAATTTTCGATGCTCTAGAGCCCGAAGCGATCGCGCAGATGACCAAAGAACAACTGGCCAAGCAGTTGGATGGTGCCGTAGGGCTATTGATTGATCGCGAACGGTTAAGCGTGCCTAAAATCATCCGCGCTGAGTTTGTCAAAAACTTGGTGGATGAACTGATAGGCTTGGGGCCTCTACAAACCTTAATGGATGATGACACCATCAGTGACATTATGATCAACGGTCATCATAACGTCTTTATTGAACGTGGCGGTTTGGTGGAAAAGGCACAGATCGACTTTATTGACGAACGCCAGTTACTTGATATCGCTAAGCGAATTGCCTCACGGGTCGGTCGGCGGGTTGATGAATCCTCACCCACTTGTGATGCGCGTTTGCAAGATGGTAGCCGAGTTAACATTGTTATTCCGCCGATTGCCATTGATGGAACTGCCATTTCGATTCGTAAATTCAAAAAACAGAGTATCGACTTTACCAAGTTATGTGAATTTGGTGCCATGAGCCCCGAGATGGCGCAAGTGTTGATGGTGGCGGCAAGATGTCGTCTCAACATTTTGATTTCCGGTGGTACCGGTTCAGGTAAAACCACCATGCTCAACGCGCTCTCACAATTCATTTCAGAAAATGAACGCATTATCACCATCGAAGATGCCGCCGAGCTGCGCTTACAGCAGCCGCACGTTGTCCGTTTGGAAACGCGTACCGCAGGGATTGAAAATACCGGGATGATTAATCAGCGTGATTTGGTGATTAACTCACTGCGGATGCGACCCGATCGAATCATTGTCGGTGAGTGTCGAGGCGCAGAAGCGTTTGAAATGTTACAAGCGATGAATACCGGTCACGATGGTTCGATGTCGACTCTGCATGCCAATACACCAAGAGACGCACTGGCTCGTGTTGAGTCGATGGTGATGATGGCAACGAGTAGCCTTCCTTTGGAAGCGATCCGCCGCACGATAGTCAGCGCTGTGGATCTGATTATTCAGATCAGTCGTCTGCATGATGGTAGCCGTAAAGTGATGAGCATCACCGAAGTGATGGGGCTGGAAGGTTCGAGCGTGGTATTGGAAGAAATTTTCCGCTTCCAACCCAATTTGCGCCAAAGTGAAGATGGCAAAGTCAATGGCCATTTTATTACCTCTGGCTTAATGCAACGCTCGGTGTTGTATGAAAAAGCGCGCTTTTTTGGGTTGGAAGAGAAACTCGCTCAAGCCTTTCGTTCGTTAGAGGAGACATCGGCATGATGTGGTTGCTGCTGCTTATGTTCGGCATCCTGTTGCTGCTGGTGGGTTTGCGGCAAAGGAAAAATGCCCGATATGATTATCTTGCTGAATTTGCTAGAACGGTACATGTTGACTCTATGGTCGCTGAGCATCAAGCGATTGATATGAAGTCACTCTCCGATCGCACAATAAAAGACCGTCTGGATCAGAGTTGGAAAAACCTCAGTAAGCAGTTAGGGAAACTGGCGCTATTTAAGGTGCTTGGTTTTGTTGCCTTACTGATTTTTCTCGGCGTCGAATTTAACCAGCGTTTTGTCCGTGCTTCGGCGCTGATTGTGGTGGTTATTGTCGTTGCGGCAGGGCTAACCTTTGCCTATTTTTGGTTGCAAAAACGTGAACAGACTCAATTTGAAGACAGCTTTCCTGATGCCTTGAATATGCTCAGCAGTGCCGTCTCATCGGGCGAAAGTATCACTCACGCGATCATGTATGTCGGAAATACCTTAAATAGCGATGTTGGCAGAGAGTTCAAGATCATGGGCAAACGTCTGCAACTTGGCGAGTCGCCCGATGATGTGTTTCGTAAAGCTTGCCTGCGCTTTCCTTATCCTTCTTTTCATTTTTTTGTGATTACTTTGCGCGCCAATATGCAGCGTGGTGGTCAATTGAAAGAGGTGATTCTGCGCCTCAATCGCTTATTATTTAATGCTCGTTCGATTGAAAAAAAGAAATTTGCTTTGACCTCGGAAGCACGAACGTCAGCCAAAATTGTCGCTGCTATTCCGTTTTTCTTCTTATTTATGCTGCAATACCTTAGCCCTGAAAATTACGAGTTTGTGATGTTTGATCCTGCCGGTCGTCCCATCCTTTACTACGTACTGATCAGCGAAGCAATTGGTATTGCGATTGTATGGGGGTTAATGAAGAGTGTTCGCTAATGTTTCTTTGACCTCAATTGGTCAAGTTGGTCCACTTTTTTCTATTGCTCTACTACTGCTTGGTGTATTGCTGCTGCTTGCTTCGCTGCGCAAAGAGAAAAGAAGGCAGTTCTGGAAAGATTATTATCTGCATCAAACCGCAGAGCAGACCACGGTAAAAGTCAGCTTACTTGAACGCCTATCGGCAACGCTCAATCGGCTGTTTTCTTCTGACAAGCATCTGCAGCAGCAAAAGATGCTAGCGGCGGGTTTTTATAATGCCAAATTCGCCACCTATTTTATGCCGCTTAAGTATTCGCTATTGCTGTTAGGCGCGGCGGGAATTTATTTTTTATCGTTAAAAACCCTATGGTTGGCAGACAATCTGCTGTTATTTATGGCGCTATGGTTGGTGATCAGTCTAATTTTACCTGATAGTTATTTGGCGATTCGGGCAAAAAACCTGAGCCATAAAATTTCGAATAAACTGCCGTATCTGCTGGATTTAATGGCGGTATGTGTACAAACCGGTATGACGATTGAAGCCGCGATCAGCTATCTTGCCAAAGAGATGAAAGGGTTTGATAAAGACATCAGCTATTTATTGGTGAAAACCGATGATAGAGCGCGTTTAGTCGGTTTAGAGACTGCGCTCGATGAGCTTTACGCTAGGGTGCCCTCAAATGAAATGCGCAGCTTCGTTATGACCTTAAAGCAAAGTTTGCAATATGGCAGCTCGATTTACAGTGTTTTGACCACCTTATCGGCTGATATTCGAGAGGTACAAATGCTGCAGATCGAGGAAAAAATTGGCAAATTGGCGGCGAAAATGTCTATTCCTCTGATTGTCTTTATTATGGTGCCGATTGTGATTTTAATTGCTGCCCCTGGTGTGATGAGGATGATGATCAATGCCTAATAAAATGTCGCGTAAAATACACAGCGGCTTATGGCTGTTCTGTGTTTTATTACTTTCGGGTTGCAGTAGTTTCTATCAAGCGTTCAACAGTGAGGGAAGTCAGACACAAAATCTTGAGAAACCGTTGGACTTTGATCAGGAATCTTTACTAATCAAAACCAATAATCAAGCGGGTTTGATTGAGTTATATAAAACTCAACTTCAGCAGCAAGAAAATCCACAAATACGTTTTAAATTGGCTAACGCCTATTTCAATGGCAAAGATCCGGAATCGAGTCTATTTACCTTGGCTCCTTTGATGACGGCGAAGAGTAGTGTCGCTCGCGATGAGCTGTTTTTCCTTCAAGGTCGAGCACAATATCAACTGGGGCGGATAGAGCAGGCGCAACGTTCACTTTTAGCCGCTCTACAAGTGAACCCAAACAGTGCTAAGGCTTTAAATTCGATCAGCATTATCTATGCGCAGCAAGGGGAGTGGCGAAAAGCACGTGAAGGCTTTAATCGTGCTCGCGAGCTGATGTTTGATGATGTAACGGTCAAAAACAATTTGGCGCTGATTGATATATTAGAACAAGATTATCAAAGCGCCGCCGCGCGTTTATTACCGATTTATCTCAATGGCCAAGCGGATGACATGGTCACCGCGAATTTAGCCTTGATCATGGCCAAAATTGGCAGTTTTGAACACTTACGTTCTTTTTATGGTCAGCAATACAGCGATGAAGAACTATATCTGGCCTATCTTAACCTGCGTGAAATGCAATTAATGAATCACATGCCAGCAGAGGCATCGGCTAATTCAAAAAGCCATCTATTGCAGCCAAATAACAATCACACTGACATTGTTATTCCCGTTGAGGAGCCCAAAGATGCGTCGTTTGTTTTCTAAGCAATCGCCAGAGAGCGGATCAAAGCAATCGGGTGTCGCCACGATTGAGTTTGTCGGCGGTTTTTTTGCCTTCTGGTTAATGTGCATGGCTTGGGTGGAGATGAGTTTTCTTTCTTATGTCTCAAGTTTGGGTGATTTAGCGATTGCCACCGCGGCAAGGGAAACAAAAAAAATCGATGGCGATGATTATCAAGCGCAGTTTAAGACCATTTTGCAGCAGCAAAATAGCCTATGGCGCTATGTAGTAGACGCCAACAACTTCAAAACAAGCATCCAATATGTGAAAAAATTAGACGATTTACACAATTACGAAAAGACTTGCTTGGGTGAGAACGGCGATGAGCTGAACTGCAATGATGCAAAAAATATGGCGATTGCTGTCTATAGCATTAGCTATGATTACACACCGATTTTTAATTTCTTTTTGAATGATAAAACGGTGTTTGCCCGTGAGGCGATGGTGATTCAGGAGTATCAGCGTGAAAAGTTCACCCTCTAAGTTACAGCAGGGCAATTTTACCGTCGAATTTGCTATCGTCGGCGTTTTTTTTGCCTTGCTGTTGGTTTTTAGCGCGGATGTGGTGGTCAAACTTGCTTATAAAGGGAAATTAGAACGGCTTTCTTATTCTGCCGCCAGTATTATGAAAGAGCGTACAGAAATCTATGGTGCGGATCATTTTCCTTTTGAACCAGGAAAACCGATTGGTGCAGAAGCCACGCAATTGTATGACATTGTGCTGGCCTCGTTAAAAAGAACCTCAGGCAATTTCGATGCGGAAAAATTTGGGTTTCAAGTACGTATGGTGCGAGAAAATAAAAACGTGCGTGCGCCTTTCACCCAAGGCATCAATTGCAATAACAGCCAGTCACTGCAACCGCTGGACTTCGTTACGACCTTTGGCCGACATGCCACCCTTTACGAAGTGACATTGTGTTATGAGACACCGAGTTGGTATGGCAATTTAATTGGCAAAGAATTCTCTCGCGTCAGCAGCCGCTCAATCAGCATGGGGAGATAAAGATGAAGCAATATTGTCGTTTACACCGTCAATCCGGACATGCCGCGATTCTTTTTGCGCTGTTTATTCCTTTGTTGTTTGGGGTATTCACTCTAGGTACCGATGGTGCTCGGGCAGTGCAAGATAAAGCGCGCCTATTAGAAGCGGTGGAAGTGACGAGCCTTGCTGTCGCGGGGCAAGGTTCCGATAATGCAGCACTGGCAAAAAACTATTTAGAGTACTATTTCCCCTCCG
Organism: Vibrio sp. 1401; assembly: GCF_033340295.1. Taxonomy (NCBI): domain Bacteria; kingdom Pseudomonadati; phylum Pseudomonadota; class Gammaproteobacteria; order Vibrionales; family Vibrionaceae; genus Vibrio; species Vibrio sp. 1401. The sequence continues at coordinate 31,870 of NZ_JAWOWF010000045.1, read as the reverse complement.
CGACGATTAATAATAATGACATTCAAATTAAAAAAATTAACTGTGAAGACAACGCCAATTGTAAAAACACTAATCGCCGATTTTTTGAATATCAAGTGTCAGCCAAAATTAGCCAGCCAACCTGGTTCCCCGGTAATGATGCTATTATTGGTTTCGGCGAGAATTATGCGGTGGGTGGTTATTCATCAGCAAGGAAATTTCATGCTGAAACGGTCGATGTGGTTTTGGTTGCAGATTTCTCTGGTTCTATGGCATGGCGTTGGGATAAAAACGGGCCACAAAATTCGGCTAATCCAGTACGTTATATTATGATGAAAGAGATCATTACTGAGATTGCCGATGAACTGGAAAAATTTAATAAAAAAATGGTTAAGAAAAATAAACTGTCAGTTGTTGGATTTGACTATTTTACGGTTGAAAAGCAACCCAATGGTTCTTTCAAACATTATGATCACATAATATGCTCTAATAAGAGATGTAATAGTTATTATCAACCAGGTAAGAATAGTGATGTTTCTAAAAAAACAGTCGTTGACAACATCTTTAATTTGTCTCATATTTCCCATTCAGTTGAAAGGCTGACTACATATGGTGCTGCGTCTGGGGTTTCTACATTTTTTAATATTCCTCTTACTAATGATTTTGACTCTTTAAAAAAAGATGTCAATACATTTATTGTACAAGGAAGTTCTATCAGCGGGACTTCTTCTTATGCTGGTATTATTCGAGGTGCGCAACTTGCCATGGCAGGTGTAAACCCAAGACGATTAATTATCATTTTGTCAGATGGCGAAGATTCTTTTACCACGAATACTAATAATTTGATAGCGGCACGTATGTGTACGAAAATATTGGAGACCTTGAATGCTCAAATTGTTGGTGGAGAGAAAGTCAAAGCTAGGATGGTAGCGGTTGGTTTTGCGTACGATATCACTACTTACCCGCAGATGAAAAACTGCGTTGGTGAAGAGAATGTTTTTTCGGCAAAAAACAGAGACGATATCAAAAACAAAATCCTTGAGTTGATCACCGAAGAAATAGGCCATTTAGCGCTATGAAACACATTACCCTATTTTTGCTAATCAGCGTATTCACCACGCCAAGCTGGGCAGACAATTTATTGCTCTTTATTAATAGTGATGATCAGCTGCAACAACAGTAAGTTAATGTATTTAATCATCTGCTGTTTGAAGAGAAAATTCGTGGTTACGAGACGGTTTACATTATTGATTTAGCTCAAGAGCAACGCCCATTTCGTTGTGAAGCAGAATATATTCACGATGACCAAGGCTTTTACAGTGCTAAGTACCTACCCACTCAAACCCCACAAGTCATGGTGGTTGGCCGCCAAGGTGTGTGCCAATCCTATCGATTAACGGATTTTCTCGGCCACTATTTGTCCCCTTCAGCAAAGGAGTTTCCATAATGAACACAACCAAACGTCAGCTATCGCTTGCTTTATCACTACTTTGCTTTGGGGCTGCTTCGGTCTATGCATCGCCCAACCAAGATCAAAGCGCGTTTCATCATTACTGCAACGGCATCGACCTAGAGTTTGAGCAGAAAGTGCAAATCGCACCGGGTCGGCGCGTTCTACTTAACCACTCGGCTTTTCCGCTTATTGAACAAAGCAGAGAGCACCATGCCAGTGCCACTTTTATCGAACAACAGATGATTGCTGCCGGAGTGCAAGGCAATTGTGCTGAATATCTTTTGAGCCACGCTAAATCTTGGCAAGGGGAATCAAAAGAAGCGTTGGCGCGCGTCTACTTCTCGTTTAACAGTGCCGAATTAACTTCAGCTTCACGCTATTTACTCAACCAGCTTTTGGCACGGCTAAGAACCAATAATACGCTGACGGTAGAAGGGCATACCGATGATGTTGGTAGTGAAGAGTACAACTTTGCCCTAGGGCTACGTCGTGCTGAAAGTGTGGAAGCTTACTTAAAGCAATATGCTCAAACACCTGTGCAATTACAAAGCGTTTCTTACGGTGAAAAGCGCCCCATCACCACGAATGCCAGTGAAACTGGCCGAGCACAAAACCGAAGAGTGGAAATTAAGTGATAACTTAAGATGAAATTTTATAAGTTGGCTTAAACTAAGGAAGATGCATGTTGAGTGAGTGGATCGCAAAATGGCTTGCGCTGCGCGTCGATGATGAACGTTACAAGGATTACTGCTTCTTAGTGATGGCGTTGGTGGCGTTGACTGTCACCAATTTGTTTTTCCTCTTGTACAACATCTTTGCTATTCCTGATTAAATGATGCGAAGTACTGATTAATCCCCTAATGATTTTATAAAAATCATTAGGTTAAGGTAGATACACATCTTGTCATATGATCAAATGGTTTCGCCAAAAATCAATAATCAGACAACAAGACGTGCGAACTCGATATTTTACACGACTCTCTTTACCAATTCTGCCCCGAATTACACTTAAAACGACTCAACAGCTTAACGTTGGCTTGTCACGCATTACTTGACTGTAAACTCTCACTCTTACCGAACTTGGCCGTAACCTGCCAACCAAAGCGAGAACAAAACATAACATCAAACGAATCGACCGATTGTTAGGTAATCGTCACCTCCACAAAGAGCGACTCGCTGTATACCGTTGGCATGCTAGCTTTATCTGCTCGGGCAATACGATGCCCATTGTACTTGTTGACCGGTCTGATATTCGTGAGCAAAAGCGGCTTATGGTATTGCGAGCTTCAGTCGCACTACACGGTCGTTCTGTTACTCTTTATGAGAAAGCGTTCCCGCTTTCAGAGCAGTGTTCAAAGAAAGCTCATGACCAATTTCTAGCCGACCTTGCAAGCATTCTACCAAGTAACACCACACCGCTCATTGTCAGTGATGCTGGCTTTAAAGTGCCATGGTATAAATCCGTTGAGAAGCTGGGTTGGTACTGGTTAAGTCGAGTAAGAGGAAAAGTACAATATGCAGACCTAGGAGCGGAAAACTGGAAACCTATCAGCAACTTACACGACATTTCACCAAGTCACTCAAAGACTTTAGGCGATAAGAGGCTGACCAAAAGCAATCCAATCTCATGCCAAATTCTATTGTATAAATCTCGCCCTAAAGGCCGAAAAAATCAGCGCTCGACACGGACTCATTGTCATCACCCGTCACCTAAAATCTACTCAGCGTCGGCAAAAGAGCCATGGGTTCTAGCAACTAACTTACCTGTTGAAATTCGAACACCTAAACAACTTGTTAATATCTATTCGAAGCTAATGCAGATTGAAGAGGCCTTCCGAGATTTGAAAAGTCCTGCCTACGGACTAGGCCTACGCCATAGCCGAACGAGCAGCTCAGAGCGTTTTGATATCATGCTGCTAATCGCCCTGATGCTTCAACTAACATGTTGGCTTGCGGGCGTTCATGCTCAGAAACAAGGTTGGGACAAGCACTTCCAGGCTAACACAGTCAGAAATCGAAACGCACTCTCAACAGTTCGCTTAGGCATGGAAGTTTTGCGGCATTCTGGCTACACAATAACAAGGGAAGACTTACTCGTGGCTGCAACCCTGCCTGCTCAAAATCTATTCAAACATGGTTACGCTTTGGGGAAATTATGAGGGGATCTCTCAGGGCTATGCTTTAGCGTGAAAAACTGCATCATGTGCTAATTGAAGAAGTGAGCCCGGTTGCGTTTGAGCGACTAACACAGAGATTACCCGTTTGGGACCTTTCTATTCTGGAAGATAAAACCAGGGAACCGGGATAGCTATCAGTTTTATCAGTTCATGCAGCATTACCATGAGCGAGATAACTACCATTGTGAAAATGTCACTCAGTTACCGGAGCGCGAGTTCATTGCCGTCCTAGATGGACAGCAGCGGATTACTGCTTTGAATATCGGCTTACGCGGCTCATTTGCGTGGAAGCTGACAGGTAAATGGTGGAGTAATGATGACGCCTTCCCTGTGCGCAGGCTTCACTTAAATCTGTTAAGCCAGCCCGACTTAGAAACTGGGTCGATGTATGACTTTGAGTTCCTTACCGACGATAAAGCTTCTCTGGATGCTTCTGAACAATACAGGTTCCGTGTAGGCCGGATCATGGAAGAGGAAGAAGATGCACTTATCGATGAAGTTGCTGATGATGCTAGGTTGAGTTCGGAGCAACGCAAAGAGGCTCGCTCAACTCTTCGTCACTTGTATCGAACCATCCATGACAAAGACAAGATTTCGTTTTACGAAGAAAGTGATCAGAGCCTAGAACGTGTTCTGAATATATTTATCCGCATGAATAGCGGCGGTACTACCTTGTCCTACTCAGACTTACTACTTTCAATAGCAGTAGCCCAGTGGAGCTCGTTAGATGCCCGTGAAGAAATTCATGCATTAGTGGATGAGATGAACCGTGTTGGTGATGGATTCAACGTATCAAAAGATCTCGTCTTAAAAGCAGGCTTAATGCTCTCTGACATCGGTAGCGTGGGCTTTAAGGTTGAGAACTTTAACAAGGAAAACATGGCGATTCTGGAAAAGAACTGGACGCCAATTCGTGATGCGTTATTGCTCTCAATGCAGTTGCTGGCAAGTTTTGGTTTTAATGCACAAAACCTCAGAGCAACAAGTGCCATCCTCCCGTTGGCGTATTACCTGCACCACCGAAAGTTAACGGCAAGCTACCTTTCCAGGGTTGAATATGCGGTCGATAGAGAATGTATCAGAAACTGGCTCATTAGGTCCTTGTTGAAAGCGTCAGGCATCTGGGGAAGTGGTTTGGACACCCTGCTTATTATGCTTCGCTCAGACATTAAACAATCGGGTGATACGGGGTTCCCGCTAGCGAAAACTGAAGCGACCATGCAACAGCGTGGTAAATCCTTGCGCTTTGACCCAGAGGAAATTAGTGAACTAGCGCAGTTGGATTATGGTAATCCGCGTACCTTTGCCTTGTTAACTTTGTTGTTCCCCGGATTCGATTTTTCACGACACTTTCATGTGGATCACATTTACCCTCAAGGTTTGTTTACGCGTAACAAGCTTGCAAAAGTTGGTGTCCCAGCTGAACAGCTAGATGAACTCATCGAGGCATCTAACAAGCTGCCAAACCTTCAACTGTTGGAAGAGACAATCAACAACCAGAAGCGGCAAAAAATGCCCCATTAATGGTATGCGTAGCAGTGGCCTGATGTGAATGCAAGACAAGCACATCTGCAATCGCAAGCCATAACATCATTACCTGAACAACTAAACCAGTTTATGGACTTTTACCGCGAGCGTCAGGAAACACTGCTTGCCCGCATTAGAACTGCATTACAACCCGCAAGCAGCGTAGAGACAGAATAAGAGGCGCAAGAACATATGAATACGAACAACATTAAAAAATACGCACCAAAAGCGCGCCGCGAATTTATGGATGCGGTAGCTAAACGATTAAATACCTTTGGTATCACCGCGAATAAAAAGGGCGAGCTACAAATTGCAGAAGCGAATCTACAAGGTTCTGTGCTTCAAATCGCCGGTAACAGTTTTGACGGTAAACTGGCTTTGTTGCGTAATTCAAATGGAAAGCGAAGATGTCCAAAATTGAGTAATTATTAAACATCACACTGAGTTTTGGGCATACCTAGCCCTGTAAGTTTGTTCAACGCTTTGATCATTGCGTAAGTCTCGCCAACCTGAGCGTTGTAATTTCTTAGGCTTAGCTTTCCACCTAACAACTGTTTCACTCGATGCATTGCTGTCTCTGATAGCGAGCGCTTATGATAGCCATACCGCTTTTTCCACTTCTTGTTCGAGCCGTAAAGTTTCTGACAACCTACCGCTAAATTGCGAGGATGTCCTTGTTCCCAGAAGGCTGCTCCTTCCCTTGGTGGGATGAGCGGAACCGCTCGCTTGATCCGTATTGCAATAGCAATGTCTTGTGTCATAAGCACCATCACCTGATATCTCAGTGATTTTACGACGAGTCTGCTTAAGTAGATTGGGAAGAACTTCAGCATCGGTGACGTTAGATAAACTCAGTTCTGCTGCGACTATTTCGTGGGTGCTGGTATCTACTGCTAAATGTAGCTTACGCCAGACTCTGCGCTTCCCATCAGTACCATGCTTTTTGACCTTCCATTCACCTTCGCCATAAACCTTGAGACCAGTGGCATCAATAGCCAGATGTTGTATCACGCCTCTGGTTTTGGTTTTAAATGAAACCTCAACTTCCTTAGCTCGACGGCTTATACAAGTGTAATGCGGACAAACAAGCGGTATGTTAGCCAGCTTAAATACGGAGTCTAGGAAACCTTGTAGCGCTCTCAATGGCATAGAGAAAATGCGTTTTACCATCAGTGCGGTAGTAATAGCTAGGTCACTGAATTGACGAGGCCTGCCTCGTTGTCCTGTTTGCTTTGCTTCCATTCAGCTATCGTTTCCTCATCAATCCAAAAGGTCAGGGAACCACGGTTTATTAAGGCTTGATTGTATTGCTTCCAGTTGGTTGTTTTGTAACGAGGTCTTGGCATGAGGCCACATGAAGTTATGGGTGTAGCCAATGGTATGGACACCCCTCACCCTTATCACACTGGATTAGCTACATTATATAAACATGGTTTATTCGTAGGATGGGAGGCTCAGATGGGAACGATTATTCGTGTGGGTGTCGATTTGGCAAAAAATGTGTTCCATATTCATGCTGTTGATGAAAATGAAAAAACGACCTGGCAGGGAAAATATGCAAGAAACACATGGTTAAAAGCGATCATGAAACGAGTGCCTTTTACAGCAATCATTGGAATGGAAGCATGTGGTTCCTCTCATTACTGGGCAAGAGAACTTATCAAAGCGGGGTATACAGTGAAGCTTGTTGCAGGTCAATTTGTAAAGCCTTATGTCAAAACGAATAAAAATGACAAAGTCGATGCTGAAGCCATTTGCGAAGCGATAAACAGGCCGAATATGCGCTTTGTGTCTGTAAAGACGAGCGAGCAACAAGATATTCAATCAATGCACCGTGTCCGAGAAGAACTAATTGCTCAGAGGACTGCCAGGGCTAATCAGATTAGAGGCTTAACCGCTGAATATGGAATCGTTGCACCTGTTGGTATCAGTAATTTGAGAAAACATATTCCCTACTGGTTAGAAGACGTAGAAAACTCGTTATCATTCCAATTTAGGGAGTTGCTACAAGTATTGTACGAAGATTTAATCACGCTAGATGAACGCATTGATAAGGTAACTAATAAGATAAAATTGAGTCTTAGTGACAACCCTGTTGCTCAAAGATTAATGAAAATCATCGGCATTGGCCCACTCGTTTGCAGTGCACTACTTATTGACCTTGGTGATGGCATGAGTTTTAAAAGAGGTCGAGATTTTTCGGCATCATTAGGGTTGGTTCCTCGACAATACAGTACTGGGGGACGAGAGAGGTTATTAGGTATAAGCAAAAGAGGCAATGGATACCTGAGAAAGTTATTGGTTCATGGCGCCAGAGCTGCATTTCGCTATGTTAAGGATAAAACAGACGCCTTAAGTTTATGGATCAAAAAGCTAAGTATCACTAAGCATCCGAACGTAGCGATCATCGCGCTTGCGAACAAGTTGGCAAGGATCTCGTGGGCTATTGTTGCCAAAGACGTTGAGTATGACGCATCTCGCGCTGCGGCTTAAATGTTATTGATTTTTGAAAACAGTTATATGAAGAATTGCATAGTAAAGAAATGATGGAAAATAGGTCAAACCAACATTATCAAAACCCAACCTGATCAAAGAGCTAATAGCTCGTGTAGCCGTTTGGGAGTTAATGTGCGGATAACGCCATTATGGTTCGATGCGCAATTAAGGCATCACTAATAAAACCGAATACACGTGGGCAGTTATACCTTCATTTTCATTAAAATTTACTTGCAATAGAGGGAGTGTCCATACACGATCAGATCGTAAATTCCTGATTAAGTTCAATTGAATTACGCAACAAAGCCTTCGCCATCGGTAATGCCGAACTGCCATACCAACAAGAGCTGTTGGAGAATGTCATCGACCCCATTGATAATGAGGGCCTGACCAGATCCATTACCATGGAGGTTTTGTCGATAGCTTTTTGGCGTTCCAAAACACTGATCAACAAATTGACTAAAGAGGATCTCGTAGCTTTATCTGGAGGCTTATATGGCTGCCTTGAGTTCGACATCCATAAGGTTGTTAATGATGGGAAAGGATATCAGATCGCGACTCTCTGTAAGCACTTGGAACTTCTTCTTGCACTCCTGAGAAGCCGACGGATTGAAGACGAAGAGTTCAAAATGATTTTCGCCCCAGATAATGACCTGACTAAAAAATATGTGGCATTGGTAGATGATGTTTCCAAAATAGTTATCGAAAGTGACATCGAGCTTAAGTCCCGAATCAGCCTTCAAATTGAAAAGCCTGAAATGTTCCGCAACACTCCCGATCTGTTATACGCATTGCGGATGTATCTAACGGGAGACGCTGGTGCAAGCTCGATAGGAATTACATCTGTTTCGGATGACTAGATTGTCAAGTTAACTAAGTTCTATTTCTTATTACCTATCTTGTTATCGTCTTCTTAGTGAACCTTCACACTATCGTGTCGGAGGTTCACTATGTTCAAAAACCTATTTTTTCAAGCCAAAGCACTACCAGAACTGTCATCGCAACTGGATGCGGAAATTCCACGCTACCCGCCATTCCTGAAGGGGTTGCCAGCTGCGTCACCCGAGGATTTGCAGTCCACACAAGACGAGCTAATTGCCAAACTGCGCCAGGTACTTGGCTTTAATCAGCGTGAGTTTCAAAGGCTGATTCAGCCCTGCATTGATCATCTGGCTGCTTATGTACACTTGTTGCCAGCTTCTGAGCATCATCATCACAGTGGTGCTGGTGGTTTATTACGTCATTCGTTGGAAGTTGCTTTCTGGGCGGCACAAGCAGCTGAAGGGATCATCTTTGTTGCCAGTGGCACACCTGTTGAGAAAAAAGAGCTTGAACCAAGGTGGCGTGTTGCGGCGGCTCTTGGCGGTTTGTTCCACGATATTGGTAAGCCAGTTTCAGACCTGTCTATCACAGACGAAGATGGACGCTATCAGTGGAACCCTTTTTTGGAAACCTTATCTCAGTGGACCACAAATAACAGCATTGAACGCTATTTCATTCGCTGGCGCGACGGACGGTGCAAACGGCACGAGCAATTCTCAATTCTGGTTTTAAACCGGGTGATGACGCCTGAGTTGCTCGCCTGGTTAACACAACCTGGCCCTGAAATTTTGCAAGCCATGCTGGAAGCAATTGGCAATACCGATCCAGAGCATGTCCTGTCTAAATTGGTTATTGAAGCTGACCAAACCAGTGTCCAGCGAGACCTGAAAGCTCAACGAATTTCCGTTGACGACAATGCCCTTGGTGTCCCAGTCGAACGCTATCTACTTGATGCCATGAGGCGATTACTTGCCAGTTCCCAGTGGTTAGTCAATCAGCGAGATGCCAGAGTTTGGATACGAAAATCGAATCAATCAACCCATCTTTACCTGGTTTGGAAAAGTGCGGCTAAGGACATCATTGAGCTGTTGGCCAAAGACAAGATACCTGGCATTCCAAGAGATCCCGATACCCTTGCGGACATCCTCATTGAGCGAGGATTGGCCACTAAATCCGCCTCAAATGAGCGATATGAAAGCCTTGCCCCTGAAGTTCTGATCAAAGACGACAAGCCAATCTGGTTACCCATGCTGCATATATCTGAGGCCGATTTATTGTTCAGCTCGAATGTGCCAAGTAGCGTGGCACTGTTTAGCAAATCTGAATGGGAAGCAAGAAAGCAAACACAAGCAGAGCCACAGAGTCGCTCCAGTGAGCAGCCAGGCTTGCCTGAAGCGTCATCATCAATTGAACTCAGTAATTCGACTGAGTCGCCATCGACAAAACCGTCCGACCAAGATGATGAACTTCGTCATGCCAGTGATGTTAATCACCTTCAGGCAACTGAAAATGCTCCAGGTGATGGATGTGAAAAGCCTAACAATTCTCATGATGACGCTATCTCAAATAACGTAAACCAGTACGATACAGAAGCAGTGAATCTGCCTGAATCTTTGGCGTGGCTCCCAAAGGCCAACAGTGCGTTGATTATGGTTGGTGAACAGCTTCTGATCCGCTATCCCGATGCCGTAAGACCTTGGTGTGCACCTCGAAAACTGCTTGCTGAACTCAGTCAATTAGATTGGCTTGAACTAGATCCCGCAAACCCGAAACGTAAGGCCAGAACTGTGACTACGAAAGATGGCGTTCAGGAGCAAGGGTTGCTGCTGAAAGTATCGATTTCTAAAGGGCTTACTGCACTGATTGACCTTCTCAAACAAGACGCAGAATCAGCGGCAGCAATTCAGAACAAAGAGGCTTCACCGCGACCGAGTCGAACTGAGACAACCAATGCCCAAGCAAAAGAGCCCGCCACAAGAGCGGAGCGTAAGCAAAAGCCGATTGCGCCCAATGCGAAATCGAGTACAGACCCCAAACACGTGCAGCGGCAACAGATGGTTAGTTTTGTGAAAGATTTGCCCATCTTACTGACCGATGGCGATTACCCAGACGTGGATCATAGTGCCGATGGTATTCGCGTCACAATTCAAACCTTACGCCAAGTCGCCAATGCGCATGGCATTCCAGCCGGACAGCTGCTTCGGGGGATCTCGGCCAGTGACCAATGCCAGTTTGATGAGGGGGAAACGGTTCTGTTTACCGCTCACGCTGAACGTTAATCCATTTGAAATTAATCGGATTGCAAACGGTTATTTTGCGGAGCATGAATGAAAGAAAATGCATATGAGATGCCCTGGCGCACGAACTATGAAGCCATGGCAGCAGCAGGTTGGCTGGTTGGAGCCACTGGGGCGATTGCCGCAGAAATGCTGACAGAGTTACCGCCCGAACCATTTTGGTGGATGACAGGGATTTCCTCGGGCATGGCGTTGTATCGCCTGCCTGAGGCTTACCGTCTTTATAAGTTGCAGAAGGGGCTAAAAGGCAAGCCATTGGCATTTATGGAGCTGTCGCATTTGCAAAAGGTGATGACAAAACATCCAGATGAACTGTGGTTAGGGTATGGCTTTGAGTGGGACCAACGTCATGCCCAACGTGCTTATGAAATCCTAAAGCGGGATAAGCAAACCTTGCTTAACCAAGGTCACGGCAAACAAATGGGTTCGACCTGGATTCATGGAGTCGAGCCCAAAGAAGAAGATGTTTACCAGCCAGTTGGTCACACAGAGGGGCATACCTTAATTGTCGGCACGACCGGTGCCGGAAAAACCCGATGCTTTGATGCGATGATCACTCAGGCCATTTTGCGCAATGAAGCCGTGATTATTATTGATCCTAAGGGAGACAAAGAACTTAAGGATAATGCGCTGCGAGCCTGTATTGCCGCCGGTAGTCCTGAGCGCTTTGTGTATTTTCATCCGGGTTTTACTGAGCATTCGGTACGGCTTAATCCCCTTAGAAACTTTAACCGGGGTACTGAAATCGCCAGCCGAATTGCGGCATTAATACCATCTGAAACCGGTGCTGATCCATTTAAAGCTTTTGGCCAAATGGCACTGAATAACATCGTGCAAGGTTTGTTGCTTACTTCACAGCGTCCTGATCTGAAAACACTGAGACGATTCTTGGAAGGTGGCCCAGAAGGCTTGGTAGTAAAAGCCGTCACGGCTTGGGGGGAGCAGGTGTATCCGAACTTTAGTGTGGAGATCAAGCGCTTTACCGAAAAGGCCAATACCTTGGCTAAACAAGCCATGGCGATGCTGCTTTTTTACTACGAACGCATTCAGCCCATTGCCGCCAATACCGATTTGGAAGGCCTTTTGAGCATGTTTGAGCATGACAGAACCCACTATTCCAAGATGGTGGCCTCACTGATGCCGGTACTCAATATGCTCACATCAAGTGAACTAGGCCCATTGCTATCACCGATTGCAAACGATGTGGATGACAGCCGGTTAATTACGGATTCTGGCCGTATTATCAACAATGCCCAAGTGGCGTATATCGGGTTGGATTCATTGACCGACGCCATGGTTGGCAGCGCCATTGGTTCGTTGCTTTTATCCGATCTCACCGCCGTGGCCGGTGACCGCTATAACTATGGTGTTGAAAATCGTCCCGTAAATATCTTCATCGATGAGGCGGCTGAAGTCGTCAACGATCCCTTCATTCAACTGCTCAACAAAGGCCGTGGCGCAAAAATGCGTTGTGTAATTGCTACTCAGACCTTTGCTGACTTTGCAGCTCGTACAGGCAGTGAAGCTAAGGCTCGCCAGGTGTTAGGTAACATCAACAACTTGATAGCCCTTCGGGTGATGGACGCCGAAACCCAGCAGTACATTACTGACAATCTGCCAAAGACTCGGTTGCAGTACATCATGCAAACTCAGGGTATGTCGTCCAACTCGGACAGCCCCGCGTTATTTACCGGCAATCATGGCGAACGCTTGATGGAGGAAGAAGGCGATATGTTTCCACCGCAGTTATTAGGCCAGCTTCCCAACCTGGAGTACATCGCCAAGCTTTCAGGTGGCCGTGTGATCAAAGGTCGCATTCCTATATTAACCAGCTCTACACAGGCAGCATAAGGAGTCTGTATGCATCATTCTGTCTGTCTGAAAATGACAACACTTACCAGTAAAGAAATGCTCGCTCAGTGGCAGCAACATAACCCTCAGTTCAAGGAAGCTTTAAGACTGCTTGAAACCGACTGGCCTCATGCTTTGGCCTCGGTGTATTGCTTGGCGGACTACTTAACGGATGCGTTCACGTTAGATGGCCATTCCATCTTTGATTTGTGTCTGTGCAATGGCTTGGGCAGTTATGAAGAAGTTAGTTGTGATGATGACAATGTACGCCTTTGGCATTTCATTGAGGCACTGACCTGGACTGCCGCCAGTGCTTTAACTGGGATTCGCCTGAGAGACCCTGACCATTTCGAGTGGGCTGCAGTAGATGGTGTGTATTTCCACACCTGGATGCGTAATCGTCCAAATCGGATGGCGTATTTGGCTGAAGGACGCATCGACGTGCGTTATGTCAGCGGTCATACGACGACAAAGCGGCTTCAACAAGTGATTAAAGCCCGGATTATGACGCCAACCGTTGCAGCCATGCTGGCCCGAGTAGAAGAGGATGTTTGGCATGAGCAAGCATAAGTCGGTTTGGCTACTATGTCTGGCACTGATGCTGGAGATTATTGCTATTGGCGTGTTAGTGCCCGGTGATTGGACTGGCCGGGTCATTAGTAAAGAGAAGCAGATGATCCAAAATCAGTTGGGCGCTCAAACAAGCTATTGGATAGGTCAAACTAGCCATGGCTGGTATCAATCATGGGTTGTGGATACGCAGATGGAGCAATCTGTGCGTGACTTTCTAATCCCCACTGAAGAGCAGCGACTGCGCTCTAAAGGGATGGAGAATATGGGAGGCTTTTGGTTTGTGTGGGTAGAAGACCGTATTCAGGCATTTTTTGATGTGCTGTACCAAGTGTTCACTCGATTTGCTTTGCTGATGGTCTGGTTGCCCTTTGCGCTTATTCTCATGTTACCGGCGCTGTGGGACGGATTGATGACCTGGAAGATTAAGAAGACAACCTTTGATTTTTCGAGCCCTATCATTCACCGCTACAGCATGATTATCCTGGGCTCAGGCGTTATTTTGCTGTTTATGGGATTGTTCGCCCCGCTGGCTATTCCACCGGTGGTACTACCTTCGCTGATCATCGGCTTGGCATTGATGGCGGGGTTGGCGTTAAGTCACTTGCAGAAGAAAATCTAAATTGATAGTTACCAAGACAGGATGATATGAATATCTGACTTATTCATATCATGATTTGATTCGATTATGAGTTTTATTCCAATCATGTTATGATTTGAATAGGCTGTTATTTAAATCAAAAAGGCGACAAGATGTGGATCTGGCAACAAGCTGACTGGCCGAACTTTATCTGGGATGAAAAAGTCATTGAACCCAAGTTACGCGACATTCGCTTTCACCAAGGAATGTTGTTGGGCAAGATGTCGAGCCAACCTAAAGACCAAAAGCAAAGTATGTTAGACACGCTATTGGCGAACATTATTCATTCGAGTGCCATTGAAGGTGAGAAGCTCAATGCTTTTTCTGTTCGCTCGTCCTTGGCTAATAAGCTCGGTCTTTCTGAAGAAAAACCATTTCCAACTACTGAACGCACTGATGGCTTAGCAGAAATAATGCTAGATGCGGTGGAGAATTTAGACTCGCCGCTCTCACTTGAGAGAATATTGCAGTGGCATAAACGACTGTTTCCTGAGGGTTACACCTTGTTCAATCCTGTTATAGGAGGGCAGTTGCGCGGGGACGAGCCAATGCAGGTTGTGTCGGGAAGAATAGATAAACCCACTGTGCATTTTGAAGCGCCGAGCCGAGATGTGCTTGAGTCTGAACTGGACGTGTTTATTCGCTGGTTTAATGACTCTCGTGAGGATCCAGCTTTAGATCCATTGCTTAGAGCGGCGATAACACATCTTTGGTTTGTGACGCTCCATCCTTTAGATGACGGCAATGGCAGGATCACCCGCTTACTCACTGATTTGGCGCTTGCCCAGGCTGAGCGCCAATCTGTCCGTTTCTATGCAATGTCAGTGGCGATTTTAGCCAACCGTAAAAGCTACTACGAAATATTAGAGCAATCCCAGAAAGGTGAACTTGATATTACCGCTTGGCTTATGTGGTTTTTAAACACCTTAGGTGAAACATTCACCAATGTGCTTGAAGAAATCGACCAAACGGTTTTTAAAACAAACTTCTGGCGAAATGTCGATCAAACGCGACTGTCCTCGGAACAAGTAAAAGTGCTCAATCGAATGCTTGATGGAGATTTTGACCAAGGCATTAATACGTCGCAATATCATAAAGTGGCGAAAGTGAGTAAGCCAACCGCTTCTCGTCATTTAGCGGCTTTGGTCGAGCTTGGTTGCTTGGTAAAAAGTGAAGCCGGGGGGAGGAGTACTCGTTATAAGCTCGCGCACTTGTGTTAAAAACACGAACATTGAGAGCCAATTATCGTGCACTAATTGTAACCATTAAGCTTACGATATCAATATGATTGTAAGAGCAGAATCACAAAGCCACCTCAAAACCTTCAAGAATTCGGCATCTAGCTGACCACTGAACCTGCCAATCCCAAGGCATCCTTCACTTCTCAATTCAAACAACGAGGAGTGACTATGGAACCTGTGAGTATTCCGTCCTATATCGATGACCCGCCGCACTTCCTGCTTTGGAGTGCCGACGAGATGGCTCCCATTCTGTTGGGGCTAGTGATCGGCATTTTTACCGGTAATGCCTTGGTTTTATGCCTGTTGGGGTTGGTGACAACCAAGCTCTATCGGCGTTTTCGTGATGGTCGCCCGGATGGTTTTATTCTTCACGCCATCTACTGGGCCGGACTGTTGCCAACCAAAGCCAAGACGATCCCTAACCCATTTATCAGGAGCTATCTGCCGTGAAGTTCGACGTGTTTTTAAAATCATGGCAAGGCACGCAATTAGAGAACCGATGGCAACGGTTTCTGATTGCAGTGCTGGTGCTATCTAACTTGCTGCTTGCGGTTGCGGCATTTTCTCGCAATACCGTGGTAGCCATTCAACCACCAACCTTGTCTGAAACGGCTGAAGTGTCACGAAACCAAGCCACTCAACCTTACCTGAAGTCCTGGGGGCTCTACCTGGCTGAGCTTATGGGCAACGTGACGCCGGGTAATGTGTCTTTCATCCGAGTTGCTATCGAGCCGCTGCTTTCTCCAGCGGTGTACCAGCAAGTAGTCGATGCACTGGAGATTCAGGCAAGACAAATCCGCGAAGACCGAGTCACGCTCAAATTCCAACCCAGACAAGTGGAGTATGAGTATGAAACCGGCCATGTCTTTGTGACCGGTTATTCCTTGGTCTCTGGGCCATCTGGAGATGAACAGCGCCAAACTCGCACCTATGAGTTTGACATCGATATTGAGCAATACCGTCCAAAACTTAGCTGGATGGATACGTATGAGGGGCAAGCTAGAACGAAGCGCGTTCGTGAAAAGTTGACTCAAGAGCAAAACCGGAGGGTGAATGATGCGAACCAAAATTAGTCGATGGATGACACCAAGCTTAATCGCAATGAGCTTGAGTGGCGTCCTGTTATCTCAAGCGTCGCATGCAGACGTGGAATTGCCGATTGTGCCAGCCAGTGTGATGAAGCAGTCTGCTACTGCAAATCCACCGGTTCAAACCAATACGGTTTCAACGGATGTGCCAACAACGCTACTGATGACACCGGGTGTTAATGAACTGATCCCTGTAGCACTTGGTCATCTGAATCGGATTGTGACGCCGTTTGAATCGCCTCAGGTGAGAACAACCAGTGATGCTCAGACGCAAATCAAGGGGAATGTTGTATATGTGGCCACGGACAAAGAATCACCGGTTTCACTTTACATCACTCCGCCTGGTCAGGAAGCGCCCGCATTATCTGTCACCTTAGTACCCCGTCGTATTCCACCGCGTGAAATCACCTTAGCTATTGATGGTCAGCAGTGGCCTATTAAGGGCGTCGTGAACCGAAAAGCCGTCACTTGGGAAACGGCTCAGCCATACGTCGATAGCTTACGTGATTTACTCAGACGCCTTGCAATAAATGAGTTACCACAAGGCTATGACATCCGTTTAGCTGACCAAACTGACAAAAGCCCGAAATGTTTTCAGCCGGGCTTAAAGTTTGGTTTTAAGCAGGGGCAAATTGTGACGGGACATTACTTCACCGTCTATGTAGGACTGGTTGAAAGCTTTGCCGATGAGCCGATAGAAGCCAGTGAAATAGCCTGTCATACACCAGATATAGTGGCAAGCGCCTACTGGCCTCGCAATATCTTGTTTCCGGGTGAAAAGACTGAGTTGTATGTGGTTGTTCGCAATCATCGTGAAGAAGCGGTGGAAAGTCAGCGACCTTCGCTTCTTGTGGGAGGTGAGCTTTGATGAAAGCACAATGGGAACAAATGAGCCCGAACATGAAGCGGGGTCTATCGGTTGCTGGTATTGCTGGTGGTCTCATTCTTATGGTGATGGTGTTTTCACCTAATCCTGACGATGGCTCAAGCAGTCGGAACCGGCAGGAAACGATCCGGCACATTCTTACGGATACCAATACTCGTGATGTTGGGGTCGATAGTTTGGCTGCGAACGTAAAACTACTCAGTGAGCGCAATGAACAGTTACGTCGTGAAGTTGAGCGCTTGCGTCGTGACGTCGATTCAGGACGGCTAAGCCCAGGTTCGCCTTCTATTCCAAGTGAGGTCAATGCGGAGTTGGCCCGCCTTAGAGCGGAACTTGATGATGTTCGCGCTGGAGGTGATGCAGCAGTTGAAGGCACAAATAGTCGTTTTGAAGTGCCTTTATCTGCCATGGAATTACCTAAAGACGAAAAGCCGCTGCCATCTAACCCAGACGATTATTTTGCCAATGCGCCGCTGCCTGATCCGCTCTATCAGCAGCCAGCCAATGGCCAAGGTACACGAGCTCGGGATGTTCCATTGCCGCCAATCACGATTCGTATGATTGAGCCTGAAGTGGTTGCTGAACCAGAGGTTGTTGTGCAAGAAGCGCCGCCTTTGTATCTACCGGCGGGCAGCATCATCTCAGGTACTTTGATCACGGGTTTGGATGCCCCTACTCACGAGTCCGCAAGACGCGAGCCTTTTCCTGCATTGCTGAGGATTCAAAAGGAAGCCATTTTACCCAACCGATTTAGAGCGGATATCAAAGAATGTTTCTTGATCGCCGCAGGTTACGGTGATTTGAGCTCTGAGCGTGCTTATTTGCGAGGCGAGACCATTTCATGTGTGAGAGAAGATGGCGGCGTCATTGAAACACGACTGGATTCTTATGCCGTGGGTGAAGACGGCAAAGCCGGTATTCGTGGCCGATTAGTGTCGAAACAAGGCCAACTGGTGGCCAAATCAATGATGGCCGGATTCCTTCAGGGCTTGGCAGGCGCATTTGATGTAAATCCTGTACCGACGATTCAGACGGGTAATGCCGGTGATACTCAGCTGTACCAGCAAGTCATGAGCCAAGAAGCATTACAGGGCGCTGCGATTAAAGGCACAGGTAAAGCATTGGATCGAGTGGCCAAGTTCTATTTGGACATGGCTGAAAATATGTTCCCAGTCATAGAGGTAGACGCTGCAAGGAAAATTGAAGTCATAGTCACTCGTGGGGCCTCGTTGTCGTTGGCCACTTCGCAATGGGGAGGTGCAAGAAGATGAAAAAATCCTGCATGTTGCTAACCGATCGAAGTCCGTTTCAGACAATAACATGTGTATCCAGAGGAGAGTTAACTATGACGACATCAATGCAGTACAACCCAAAGCACCAGTCAAAACAGTGGTCTAAAGCTGGATTACTTTTATTGGCAGTCGGCTCAACCTTATTGTCTGGCTGTAGTTCATTGGGTCTTGGGAGTAGTGAATATGGATGCCCAGGTATGCCTGACGGTGTGCGCTGTTTATCCGCTCGTGAAGTCTATGAGCTGACCAGTAATGGCGCTGCTCCCAAGACGATTGATGCTGTGGCGACTCGAATTGGTTCTCCCTCTGGGTATTCACAATCTGATTTAGAGACAGGACTGCTGAGCCATCCAGCATTACCTGAGATGCAGCAATCTGCACCTATTCGCATTCCTTCAAGGGTGATGCGGATTTGGATTGCGCCTTGGGAGGATGACCGTGGAGATCTGAATTTATCCAGCTACGTGTTTACCGAAATTGAACCGCGCCGGTGGGATATTGGGGTGTCCGCACCTCGAACGGTTTCGCCAGTGCTACGTCCACTTCAGACTCAAAGCGATTCAGCCTCAGCGGGAGCTGATGGTAAGCGCGATAACTTGAGTATCTACGGAGAAACTAACGAATGACAAATGCAGTTCGCACCATTCAAACTCAGCGCCTAATGACTATTAGTGCGCTTGGTTTAATGGCGTTAATGATTTCGGAGCCCTCATTTGCGGGCACCGGTGGTGATGCTTTCACCGATGTGTGGGATACCCTAAAAGACTGGACCCAAGGTACTTTGGGACGGATCGTAGCGGGAGCCATGGTACTGGTGGGTATTGTGGGCGGTATCGCTCGCCAAAGCTTGATGGCTTTTGCCTTAGGCATTGGTGGCGGTATGGGTCTCTACAATACGCCAACAGTCGTTGAAAGTGTCATGTCTGCAACTTTACCTGTTGTTGCCAGTACTCAAGAAGTCATTGGCACAGCAGTTCCAGCGATCAGCGCCGTTTTACTGGGCACCTGATAATATTGACGGCTTCTCTTGTGAAAGGGGAGCCGTCATCTCAGTCTATCGACAATGATTTTTCGATATCGCAGATCCTTGCCATGAGTACTAAAGGATCAAACGTCGATTCTTTGAAGCCAAATTTCTTGTAGAACGTTTGCGCACTACCATCAATAGCATGGACTAAGATTCCAGCTCCACCGACAGCGTTCATTGCTTGTACTGAGCGAATGATACAATCTTTTAAAAGACCTGCCGCAATGCCTTGACCTTGATAGGCGTTATCTACTCCAAGCCTGGCTAGAATCACCATGGGAATGGGATCTGGACTATTTCTTCTTAATGAACTGAAAGCTTGCTCTCTGGAAACCGATCCCATGGCAATGGCATAGTACCCGACCACTTGATGGGCGTCAGTGTCATTGACCACATACACCCTCGCGGTTCCCCGCTTTTGACTCTTTAACGCCTGTTTTCTTAACCAATTATCGAGCTCTTCAATGCCACATTGAAAGGCATTAAGCTGGTGCTCATCAGTGAGGAGGGTTGGTGCACTTATTCCCAAGGCGCTTTCCTCTTAAACAGATCTTTCATACCTTCAAGAGTCTGTGGCTCTGCACGAAGTTCGTTATCAAACGCTTCAAAAGCCTTTGCTTCTAGAACAAAATCGCGCTGTTCTGCCAGTATACTATGCGCTTCATTGAGTGCTGCTTGCTGAATGAACGCGGTTCTATCAACTTTTTTTAAACTTGCTGCGGCATCGATGATGTCTCTTACCGATGGCAGTACTCGCATGTTGATTGGGGCTGTCTTTGTAGCCATGACACCATCCTCTGTATATCTATTTAATACACAGTTTAAATGACTTTTCTGTGTAGTCAATAGATATACGAATTGTTGGGCATGAAACTTTGAGAGTAGGTCTGTTTGATTTCGAGGGGATGTCACTCTTTCTGGTTTAAAACATTGCAAAAATTAACACCTAAGGTATGAAAAAAAGGAATCAGCTAAACCAGATGACTTGAGGGGAAGCCTGTAAGGCTGCCAGAATGAAAGCTATACCTGAACTAATAGTGCGTAACAACAAGTGGCACCCTAGCAAGGCACCCAATTCTTCAATCTATCTAACCGAGTCCACATAGGACAACTGCATAGACTGGAGCCTCGATTTACATTAACGAGGACTCCTCATGCGAAAACTATCTCCAATTATTCTGGCGCTTGCGCTGTCTCCTTTGGTTCAAGCTGAACCTGTGTCTGAAGTGTCGCCCGTTGGCAAAATTGACGGCATGGTTTCTTTGCCGGTCACGGGTATGAAAGCGGTCGAAAGCAATGGCCGTATTGTTTTCATGTCAGACAGTGGCCGGTTCGTCATTGATGGCACGCTCTATGATGCCTGGTCCAAAAAGCCGCTTACCAGCCTTGAAGAAATTCGTGAAGCGGGGAACACGCTGGACTTAAGTCGTCTTGGCTTAAAAATGGATGATTTGAACCCACTGACGCTGGGCGAAGGCAAAAAGAAAGTGGTGGTCTTTGTTGACCCACGATGCCCGCACTGCCATGAGCTTTTGAAACAAGCTTTACCGCTAACCAAAGAATACACCTTCCAAATACTCCCTGTGCCAGTGCTTGGTCCTGATTCAGAGCGTCAGGTTCGCCAGCTTGGCTGTGCGCGTGACAAGAAAGCGGCCACCGATGCATTGCTCAATGGCCGGATTGGTAACCTAGAGCAGGATGATGCCTGCAACTTAGAACCAATGCAGCGTGCCTTGGTGACGGCTCAAATCCTAGGCATTCAAGGTGTGCCTTTCGTTGTCGCCAATGATGGTCGCATCAGCCGAGGCCGTCCTTATGACCTTTCTGCTTGGTTGGAGGGGATTTAGATGAAAGCCTCTCTGTATTCAGGGCAACGCGCTTCAGAGCTCTTGCCAGTATTGGCCTATTCAGACGATGAGCAACTGTTTTTCATGGAAGACCAGAGTGTTGGCTTTGGTTTTCTATGTGACCCATTGCCGGGTGGTGATGAGTCTGTTGCAGACAGGGTTAATGTTCTACTCAACAACGACTGGCCAACAGACACTTTGCTGCAATTTGGCCTGTACGCCTCGCCCGATATTCAAACCGACCTTCAGCGCATGATGGGCTTACGGCATCGTCAATCCGATCCATTGCTCAGGGCGTCGATTCGCAAACGTGCGGATTTCCTCGATGGGGGCACGGTTCAACCGATAGAAGAATCGACCCAGACTCAGGTACGCAACTTTCAACTGATCGTCACCTGCAAATTGCCTTTGGAAAGTCCTATACCGACGGAGCGTGAGTTGAGTCGAGCATCCGCGCTGCGGGCTTCTTTCTCTCAAGCGCTGGCAACGGTTGGTTTTCGCGTTACTGAGTTGACTGACCGAAACTGGCTCGCGGCATTAAGTGCGCAGCTTAACTGGGGAAAAGATGCTTCCTGGCGTAATCCATCACCAATCCGCAGTGAGGCAGATAAACCACTTAGGGAGCAAGTGTTGGATTATGACCGAGCTATCAAGGTGGATAGCCAAGGTCTGATGCTGGGTGATTACCGAGTTAAAACCTTATCATTTAAGCGCTTGCCTGAGCGGATCTGGTTTGGTCATGCCGCAAGTTTTGCGGGCGATATGATGACGGGCAGTCGAGGTTTACGCGGAAGCTTTTTGCTGAATGTCACCATTCACTTTCCTTCAGCTGAGGCCATGCGATCTCGTTTAGAGACGAAGCGTCAATGGGCGGTCAATCAGGCCTATGGCCCGATGCTCAAGTTTGTGCCGGTGCTTGCAGCCAAGAAAAAGGGATTTGATGTTCTTTTTGAAGCCTTGCAAGAAGGTGATCGTCCTATTCGGGCAAATATGACTTTGACGCTGTTTTCACCAACGGAAGAAGCGTCCATCAGCTCTGTTTCAAATGCCCGAACTTACTTCAAAGAACTTGGATTTGAGCTGATGGAAGACAAGTATTTCTGTTTGCCCATTTTCCTGAATGCCTTGCCATTTGGTGCTGACCGCCAGGCGATGAACGACTTGTTTCGATTCAAGACCATGGCGACACGGCATGTGATCCCTCTGTTGCCTTTGTTTGCGGATTGGAAAGGTACAGGCACGCCAGTGATTAACTTTGTTTCCCGTAATGGCCAGATCATGAGTGTATCCCTTTATGACTCGGGCAGTAATTACAACTGTTGCATAGCTGCGCAATCTGGGTCGGGCAAGTCTTTCCTGGTGAACGAAATCATCTCCTCCTACTTATCAGAAGGCGGGCAATGCTGGGTGATTGATGTTGGCCGCTCTTATGAAAAGCTGTGTGAAGTCTATGACGGTGAGTTCTTACAGTTCGGGCGAGACAGTGGCATTTGCTTAAATCCGTTTGAAATCGTTGAGGACTATGACGAAGAAGCGGATGTGTTGGTTGGGTTATTGGCCGCAATGGCCGCACCTACGCAGTCATTAACCGATTTTCAGATGGCAAACCTAAAGCGTCAGACCCGTGAACTGTGGGAGAAAAAAGGTCGTGCCATGTTGGTTGATGATGTGGCAGAGGCCTTGAAAAATCACGAAGACCGACGTGTGCAAGACGTGGGTGAGCAGCTTTATCCGTTTACGACACAGGGCGAATATGGCCGATTCTTTAATGGCCACAACAATATTCGCTTCAAAAACCGTTTCACCGTTCTGGAGTTAGAAGAGCTTAAGGGGCGTAAGCATCTACAACAAGTAGTGTTGCTTCAGCTTATCTACCAAATCCAACAAGAGATGTACTTAGGTGAGCGGGATCGTCGCAAGATTGTGTTCATTGACGAAGCTTGGGATCTGCTGACTCAAGGTGATGTCGGTAAGTTCATCGAAACCGGTTACCGTCGATTTCGAAAATATGGCGGCAGTGCTGTAACGGTAACGCAGTCGGTCAACGATTTATACGACAGCCCAACAGGTAAAGCCATCGCTGAAAACTCGGCCAATATGTACCTGCTTGGCCAAAAAGCTGAAACCATCAACGCACTCAAAAAAGAAGGTCGCTTGCCACTAGGTGAAGGCGGTTATGAATACCTGAAAACGGTTCATACCGTCACGGGTGTCTATTCAGAAATTTTCTTTATTACCGAAATGGGCACCGGGATTGGCCGCCTCATCGTCGATCCGTTTCACAAGCTGTTGTACTCGTCCCGTGCAGAAGATGTAAACGCGATTAAACAGTTAACGCGCAAAGGCCTTTCTGTTGCTGATGCCATCTCTCAGTTGTTGAAGGAGCGAGGCTTTGATGAATAAGACCACGCTTTGGCCATTTATGGCCTCTATTACTTTGTCTATTGCTGGTAGCGGTTTAATGACCAGCTGGCTTTTAATGAAAACACTCGAACCCATCCACAGCCAGTTGGCGTTAAGTACGCCCATTGCAGTCGTAGATTTTGGGGAGGCGGTGTTGTCACTGGGCCCCAATGCCAGCGAACAAGACATCGAGTCCAGGTTGCTTCAGACCAATCAGCAAATTGAAAAGTTAAAAAAAGCCGGTTTTATCGTGCTGGATGCCCAAGCGGTGGTGGGTGCTGATGATTCCGTATTTGTGCCAGTAGGCTCAAAGGAGGTGTCTCATGCAGATACTCCGTAAAAGAATGCCTTGGCGGCCATACCTCATCCGGTTGACTGTTCTTGCGTTAATCATGGCCTTGGTAGGCACCTACGCCATGATGCGCTACCGAATAGGTATTGATACCCAGCAAGAGCGCTGCCTGCCTGATACCACGGTGTATCTGATTGACCTATGGAATAAAGAGCCCGTTAAGGATGGTTTGTATGCCTTCCACTCAAAAGGACTCGCTCCGTTATATAACGACGGTACTCGGATGCTGAAACGCCTAACAGGGATGCCTGGGGATGAAGTCAATGTGACGCCTGATCATGTGCTGGTGAACGGTGCTGAAGTCTCTACCGGCATGGCATTAGCCCAGCGTCTTGGTGTGGCCGAATCACAATTTAGCCGCTCATTGACGCTGCAAGAAAACGAATATTGGTTTTCCGGCGAGGCTGCAACGAGTTTCGACTCCCGCTATTGGAATGCCGTTAAGCGCGAGCAGATTGTCGGTCGCGCTTGGCCGCTTTGGTAGGAGGTAGATGATGCAAAGACTATATCTCTTATTTTTGTTGGTTGCTCCATTGGCTTGGGTTCAAGTGTCCTGGGCACAAGAGCCTTATCCGTTGTCTGCCGAGGACAAAAAGATCGTCGAAATGAGCCGCAGCATTTTACAAAGTGCTGTGGATGGTTCATCTGAATTTATAGAGCCTTTTGCACCGGTTGAACAACCTGCGTCGCTCAAACACAGCGATGAATGGTTGATATTTGCGTCGTCTTCACTGGGGGATTCCTCACTGAAGCAGCTTTTCAAAGAGGCCAGTGCTACCGGCGCTATTGTGCTGTTTCGGGGAATTCCTGAAGGAAAGACCTTGGGGGCGGCTATCCGTGATTGGCATACGCTGATGACGGGGCTTGATCCTGTTCCTCAGGTTCGAATCGATCCGAAAGCTTTTGTGCACTGGCGGGTGACTAGCGTGCCTGCCATTTTCCGCATAGAAGATGACAAGGTGACTGCAAGTGCACTAGGGGTTTACAGCAAGGACTGGTTGCAGCGTCAAATTGAAACAGGCAATACCGGTTCATTGGGTCAACGCGGTCCAATTCATTCGATTTTAGAACCGGATTTGATGCAAGTGGCGATGCAGCGTTTACAGTCGCTTGACCTGGGCGCGTTAAAGAAAAAAGCCATTGAGCGTTTCTGGTCTCGCCAAACATTTACTGATTTACCCAAAGCCACGCAGTATCGGATAAGAACGGTTGATCCAACCATCGTCATGCAGCGGCCACTATTGGATGCCAATGGTCGAACATTGATCCCAGCAGGAACGCGTATTAACCCGCTAAAAGCCTTGCCGTTTACTCAGCAGCTTGTGGTGTTTAATGCGTCGAACGCTGAAGAAGTGGACGCAGTAGCGCATTGGCTTGAGACGCAAGATAGGACACTGCGCCGCATTACGCTTATCACCACGCAGCTCGACCGTACTCAAGGCTGGAATCGCCTCAATGCGCTTGAAAAGACATTGGACAGTCCGGTTTACCTTCTCAATGCCTCGCTAAAGCAGCGCTTTGATCTGCAAGTCACCCCATCGTTTGTTCAAGCAAAGGGGCTCGCGTTTGAAATAGAAGAAATTCCAGCAAAGGAGCTTGTTCATGAAAAAGCTCAATAATACGTATCGTCTGTTGCGGACTCTCGTTGTCATGTTTGTCCTTGGCGCATCTATTCCTGCAAAAGCCGACCTGACCTGCCCAGATGCTGGGTTATTGTCCGGCAAGTTGCTGACGGATGTTTGCTGGTCATGCATTTTTCCTATCCGGGTTGCCGGTCTTCCTCTTGGTTCTGGGTATGTCCCAAGCGGCGCATCAAACAAGTCATTTTGCTTATGTGAAGACAACTTAGGCGTGCCAAGGCCAGGTATTGTTACCAGCATGTGGGAGCCAGCGCGTTTGATTGAACTGGTCAGAACGCCAGGTTGTTCGCCTTCCCTGGGAGGGATTCGTTTACCGTTAGGTGATAGACGATTGCAAGGTGGTCATGGTGAAGGCGAATACGATACCGGTGATCTTGCGTTCTACCATTACCATTATTACGCCTTTCCGCTTTTGGTCATGCTCGATTTGTTCATGGATGGCAATTGCAATGCCGATGGTTACATGGACTTTGACTTGATGTATTTGTCGGAATTGGACCCAACATGGCTGAACGATGAACTGGCCTTTTTTACTCAGCCTGAAGCGGCTGCCGT
The DNA here is from genome assembly GCF_033340295.1 of Vibrio sp. 1401. Classification (NCBI taxonomy): domain Bacteria; kingdom Pseudomonadati; phylum Pseudomonadota; class Gammaproteobacteria; order Vibrionales; family Vibrionaceae; genus Vibrio; species Vibrio sp. 1401. The sequence goes on along the minus strand of NZ_JAWOWF010000045.1, from coordinate 5,727 downwards.
TGCCAATCCATTGGCTATATCTGCTTGTACCGCTGACGCTGCTTCATCAATGCTTGGTAAACCCATCGACCAGTTGTTTTGGTGTGCTGGCAGTTGGGGCCATCTCTACCCGTTATCTGGCCACACCTTAGCCTTTGGCTCATTAGCAGAAAACACCAGCCATTTAGCGGCGCGTGCAATCGCGGCTCAACACAGGCGTGGTCTTGCAAGGCGAACAATGGGGAACAGTGCGCTATGCCGACCTGTTATCGATCCCATGCTGCCGAAATCCCAATACAAAATGAGTATGTTCTTCCCAGTACCGGAAACTGAAAGTGCGCATGTCATCGGTGAAAGCACCATGAAATGGGGAGAGTGGCGAACGATCCCCGGTGCCGGTGAAGATGCGCTCTACATTTTGTGGCGCTGGCAAGACTGCTGTAACTCGGGAGGTTAACTATGAAACCAACACTTTTTACCCGAGTTTTAGCGGGTGTTTTATCAATCACTATGGCGTGCTTGCCCTTACATGGTGTGGCCGCTGATGTGCAGCGCCAATCCGGCTTAAGCGGACAACAAGAAGCTAAGCAATTGCTGCAAAACTGGACGATGCCCGCACTTAACGGCAATACATTGTTGGTGCCGAGTGGCAGTGGTAATGAGTCCATTAACTTGCAAGAGCTATTTCCTGGTATGGATCAGGGCTCATTAGATGTCTTAACGGGCGTTTATGGCTCTGATACCAGCATGAATCAATTGGGGACGCAGCGTCAAGAGAGCATGGCATCCGAGAGTGGCGCTACGGGTGAGGCGTTTCGTTCGCTACAGGAAATCAAAGACAGGTCGCGGCCAGATATGGTCAATGATCCGCTTTGGGCATTAACTGATGTGGTTCAAACTGACCCCAATCTATTAACCCAAAGCTTCCCCGGCTGTGAGTCTCAAGGTGAAGGCAGCCCAAATTACCAGCAATGTGACAGGCTCAATACAGCGGTTAACAGCTGCACTATTACTCACGATTACACGGCAGGCATTATTGAGCATGTTTCAGGACCGATGAACCTTCGCTCTTGTGGTGAGGGGTGTCTTGAAGTTTGGATAGGACGTATTGGCGACAACTACTGGAGTGGCCGTTGTAAAGTGTTTGAACAGGCCATCACACTCAAAGTTGTGAACCCCGATGCGATTACCTCAGCCGTTCTTGAGTACGCTAAATGGGATGACTACATGCAAGTTTGGCTTGGCGATCAGAAAGTCTGGTCTGGGCCGAACAATAATTTTCCACCAGAAACGGCAGGTCGCTGCGAGCTCAGTACCAGTTGGGAGCGCAATCCAAATACCGATCTCACTGCCAAGCTAAAAGCGGTAGAGCCCGGTTTAGAAGTGCCGGTAAAAATTCGCGTATCGGTTACGGGTAGTGGTGAGGGGTATGCTCGCATCAAGGTGCGCTTTGATCCAACCAAGGTGGTGATGAATGATGGTTGGTCGCCACAGTCCTGTATCGAACAAGCCGCGGATATACCGGCGAAGTTTTCAGATTATAGTATTCAATGCACGGATCAGCCTTCTTCAACCAACGGATGTACGGTGGTCAATGGTGTTTCAGTTTGTGAATCCTACTTTGCCCCTAGCCCTGTGGCTGGCATATCGCCTTTGTGTCGGCGTGTACAAGTGAGTGTGGATGACGAAAGCTATAAGGGAATTGAAAATCAGGCCTGCCAAGTGCTTGAAGCGAACCCTTCTTGTGGCTTCATGTCGTCAGAATGTGCTGAAACCAATGATAGAGGTGAATGCATTCGTTTTACCGATACTTATGACTGTGGATTACAAACCAGCGATCCAAAGTGCGTAGTATCCAATCTTATGCCGAGTAGTTTTGAGGCCTGTGAGCCTACTCAGACGATTACGCCATTTACTGAAACCAAGCATGTACCGGATTACCAGGTGTGCGAGAAGATCAGCACGCTTACTCAGTGTCAGTTAGAGCGACGTGTATCCGCTGAAACCCATCAACAAAGCTGGTCCATTGAGCGTGGTTGCTTTAGCTCCGAAACGCTCAGTTTTGTTCCACAGCACAACAGTACTATGCAAACTGGAAACGCGACGCTGAGGATTTTTGATAATCAAAATACTGAGATAAAAATCACCGAGTCGCCATCCAAGGCAAATGGTTGGAAAACGACACTCTCACTGACGGGCAATAAGGAAACGGTGACTGAGACGAAACCGTCCATTAAGTACCCTGAAATGACCTGTCCAAAAGGAACCTTGGTTGGCTCATTGTGCAAGGTCGTTAATGGGTCGATTATTTCGTGGCATGAACCGCAGGAAGTCACGCGTTCCAGATGTGAGTCCGGCTGGAACAAAGTCGATTTCGATACTTGCAGCCGAGAAGTTCAGAAGTGTTTGGCTCCTGCGAAACTGAGCGCTTCATTGACCTTCTCTGGCAAGTATTTAGAGCAGGAGGTAGTTCATCAATCAAGTGATCCGGGCATAGACCAATGCTTGATGCAAACGGATCAGTTTACTGCGGTGCAGTGGCAGTGTTTGGATACGGGCACAAAACGAATCGACGGGTTAACGGTTGGTAGTGGCGAGTTGGCCAATCTAGGAAGCCTTTATCCGGCGGTTGTTTCGTCTCCTGCTCATTTAACCAGTCGTGGGAGCTCTGATGGACTGGGACTCTCATGCTGGAGGGCAAGAGCGACCTACAATGCTTCGACTGCTCATCCAGAGTTCAACATGGGCAGCTCAGATAGTTGGGTAGATGCCAATGGTAATACGCAAACCATCGTCAATAATGGACAAAACACGACCACCAATACGTGTTCTGCGCTAGAGCAAAACCCGGCCTGCCAGTATGTCAGAACCGAATGCACTGAAGGTGGGGCTGGTCATGAAGGCTTCTGCTATATCCAAAGTTTGGTGTATGACTGCGGACAAAGCGTTGAAGTGCAAAACGCTCGAATGGAAACTCAATACAACTGTGTGGGGCCTGTTCGCTGCATGGGCACAGATTGTTTAGAGCCAGAGTCAATCAAGCAGGCTAACTTTGCAGAAGCCGCTGCCATGCTTAATGCGGCGCAGTTTATGACCAATGATATGTCATGCACGGGAGCTGATGGCCAAGACAACGTCGAGTGTACGGTCTTTAAAGGTAATGCTGGCCAGTGCAAAAAAGCCGTTGGCGGCATAGTGGATTGCTGTGAAAAGCCAAGTGGCGTGTCGTTATCGGACTACATCACGATGATAGTGGCGGTCAACAAGCTTGATACGGCAGTCATGGCCATGAATCCGTCTTCGGCAATCTATGGTTCGTGGAATACGCTCAGGGAACCAATCACAAGTACCTGGAGTGCGGTCAAAGAGCCCTTTGTGTCTGCATGGGACTCTCTCATGGGGGCTGGTCCATCAACGGCTGCTGGTGCGGGAGCAGAGCAAGCAGCGACAGGCTTCATGCAGGTGTTGACCAACAAAACGGCTGAATGGGTAGGTACGACCTTTGGTTCGGGGGCGCAATCGGCACTGTTTAGTAACGTTGGTGGCGCGGTTGGAGCCGATGGTGTTGTTTCGGGTGGTAACTTCGCGCTGGGTGGCGCTGCGGGCGCGGTTCTGAGTACGGTTATGACGGCCTACATGATTTATTCAGTCACCATGATCCTCATTCAGCTTATCTGGAAATGTGAGCAGAGTGAGTTTGAGATGAACGCCAAGCGAGTATTGAAGAGTTGCCACTATGTAGGTTCTTACTGCAAGTCTAAGTTCTTAGGTGCCTGTGTTGAGAAACGGCAATCATATTGCTGCTTTACTTCGCCGCTTTCACGGATCATTCAGGAACAAGTACGTCCGCAATTGGGCCTTGGCTGGGGCAGTGCCAAGTCACCAAACTGTGAAGGTTTGACCGCTAGTCAGTTAAACCAGGTGGATTGGAGCCAAGTCAATCTGGATGAATGGATAGGTATCTTATCGATCACGGGCAACCTACCCGAAGTACCATCACTGGATCTGGAACGACTCACAGGCTCAGGAAGTACGCTAAACGTGGATGGAAGCCGTCAAAGTGCCGCAGACCGAGCTATTGAAAGGCTAAACGGAATGGATGCTCAGAAACTGCGTCAGGAGGCGACGGAAGAAATTTCGGGGAATAATTGAGCACGTCCTTCTAAAATAGCTGCGCCAATAATGTTCCATTTTGGTTACTTTAATGAGCGTAATTTGCCTTAAGGTAACCAATTTGGCACTTTGTGTCTTTTATACTATCTGTTCAGCGTGTACGCAATCTACTCTGAGTTTTTACTATTTTCAGACTTAGGAGGCTGCTGCAAAAAGGAAAAGCTGATAGTCTGGCATATATCAAATTTATGATAAAAGGAAAATTAATAGTGCCTAATTTCGATCAAAATTTTGAAGCTACTCGCTTGGCTATGCTTTCAAAACAACACCCTGACATTGTGAAGGTGTCGGGTGAGGTAGTGTTTCGTGCGGAAGATGACGAAGACCGCCTAAGCGGAACATCTTGGACTCTTGAAGATGACATTTTTGATCAGGTCACCGAGTCAGGCTTCAAACTACACTTGCTTGAACTTCTGGATAATTTCATAGAATACCGAGGTCAATGTAACGTGCTTCCGAAAAAGGAAGGGATTGTACGTTTCGGTGGTGGCACTTTAAATATTGAATGGCTACCTAATGGAACTACTCATCTATCCAAATGATGTTTTATAAGAACCAGCCTGAGTTTTCCTATGGATGATAAATATGTTTCAGAAATAGACTGTCTTGATAAGTTAATGGTTGCATGGTCAGAGGCATTCCCGAAGGATTGGTATTTCAACTACGATGGAGTGATTTCAACTGAGGACTGGGATAGTTGTGGTAAAAAAGTTTTGTTTGTTTTAAAGGAAACAAATGAAGCAAAGCAAAATATTGTCAACGCTATTAATAGAGCTATTGAGGTGAAGGCAAGTGGATGGTGGCGAGGAAAGGTTCTTCGTCGGGTGGGGCGTTGGGCTTACGGACTTCAAAAATATGATGGGGCTGTGCCGTCACTGAGAGATGCTAAATTAAATGAAAAAAATGCAGTTAAGAATATTGCATACATAAATATAAGGAAAACATCTGGAAGTGCGCGAACCGACCAAAAATCATTTGACGCCCATGCCAAAGAATTTGCCCCTTTTGTTCGAAGGCAAATTGAGTTGATTAACCCTGACATTGTTGTGCTTTGCGGCACATATAATCAAGTTAAACGTTACGTATTCCCTGAGCTTAAAAAAGTTAGCGAACGAGTGCATGTTAATGACGGGGTTGTCTTCATCAATGCCTTCCATCCTGCCGCAAGAAAAAAGTCGGCAATGCTTTATCATCAGGTACTTGATAACTACCACGCTTACAAAAATCATATATACCGAATCAACTTGAAGATGCTGGCTTGAGAACCTGAAAATTATCATTAATTCGAGATGTCAAGGAGCCTGCGATCTCTGGAAGAGTCACTGCAAAAAATTGGTCTATTGCCGCCTTGAAGTCCCGTTTTCTTTTGAAGTAAACGTTGTTCCTCGACTTCTCATTCATTACTTTCCATAGCCGCTCGATTGGGTTGAGGTTTGGACTGTAAGGTGGAAGATAATGCAGTTCAATATTCAGGACAAACGCCGCATCTTTGACTAAGTCCGTCATTCCGCAGCCAATTTCAGAATTAAAACAATGTGATCCAGTGATCGTTTACAAATGTTAGTGCGACAGACC
>NZ_JAWOWF010000044.1:0-45277 GCF_033340295.1 Vibrio sp. 1401 | reverse complement strand
CTGAAACTCAGTATATTGTTTAATAATTATTCAATTTCGGACGACTTGGTTTTCTGTCCGAATTACGCAACAAAGCCGTTCAGGAGTTAAACTATGACCATGCGTCGTAAAGCTAATTGCTAGCTTGGTTTCTTCTTGTCCAAACTGGCAAAGTTCAACCAAGTCTTCATGCAATGTTGGCTCACCTCCACCAAAGCCGATACCAAACACACCCATACTATCCATTTCAAGCAACCAATCTTTTACTCTACTTTTATCCAGAGTTGAACGATGCTTTGGCGCATAACAATGCGCACACCTCAAGTCACAGTTATTAGTAAGTGCGATAGAAACCTGCCTAGGACTAAGAGTCCAATCGGACTCAGGTGGGATTTCATCATCTAGAAGTATGTTAAGCCCATTTTGGCGGCTAAATAAGTGGACACCATCAGGCCCCTTTCTAATTTTGAACTCGTTGTGTTGGGTAACGCCATTTTTATTCTTTATATACAAAGTTTATTCAATACCTTAAATGGTTAGATCGCAGTGCAATATCAGCACAAGATGAAACTAATAACTAAAGGGTTACTCTTAGTCACTTCAAACATGCCAACCCTACCTATAAAATTCACTCCTACAGATGGCGAGTACATTGAATTGCCACCAAATCCATAGGCACTTTGTGACATAAGAAAAAATAGGTCAAATAACCTCGCTTAGAAATGAGGTACAGAACAGCTCTAGCTTAGAATGGGGCATTTTTGAGTTACCCGATTGCAGTATGTCGTCAGCGAAGGCAGCACATCATTTTTGTTTGCTTGCCTTTGTTATCAGCTGAAACTCCATACCAGTGCGTTTAGTGTTACGGGTTCTATAGCGCGTTGGATATTTATCAAAAAAGTCAGATAACTTCTTCAACCCGTAGTTTCGAGGGTCAAAATCTGGCTTCAGTCTCTTTAAGTACTTGCCTATTTCACCTAGTTTTGCCCAGCCCGATTCATCTCGATAGTTCTGCCAAGCTTGATGCATTAATCGCCATAATTCGCGTTCTGAGTCTTGATTAGAGCTTGGTTGTGCCTCCCCAAGATCAACATCAGCGTTTAAGTTCTCTATCGCTACAAAGTCATCACAAGCGTTTTTAAACGAAGTCGGAGTCATCGCTTTTCCTACACCGATGACGTGTATCTCCGACTCTCTTAATCTCGTAGCAAGACTTGTAAAGTCACTATCACTGGATATCAAAGCAAAAGCATCAAACCTTTGGCTGTACAAGAGATCCATTGCATCAATAATCATTAAAGAGTCTGTCGAGTTTTTTCCAGATATAGGCAAATTGCTGCTTAGCTTGAATCGCTAACTCATTCAAAGGCTGCTTCCAGTTTTTTAGTTGTTCAGCAGAAAAATCGCCATATGCACGTTTAACGATGATCTGCCCAAAACTAGAAAGCTCTTCAATAATCAGGTTTAGCTTTGAGTGTGGAGTGTTTTCTGAATCAATTAATACAGCGATTTTTCTGTTACCCATAATCCGTGCGTGACCATCCTTTATGTAGTTAGTTGCACTATCCAATTTTATTCCTTCCAAGGTTATTGTTCGCGCTCAAAAACAGTTACTAAGGTGCGACGCCCATTATCGTTAACAATAAGGTATGTGAATTTGGAAGTTGGATGCCCCCAAGCTTCTACATTGTCGGCAGTACCGTATTTTTTCGCTTTATGGGCCAAAACATTTGCAGGCAAATTTCGAATTCTCAACTCAGGATGTTTAAGTCGATTGACTAAACTCGCCCAGGGCTTTTTGGGATCTCCAGTGCTCAATCGCTCTTTATACTGTTCAACAGCGTGAGCGGTAACATAAACGGTCCCCATTGCTGGTGTTTCAACGGCATCATGCGTATTTGCATATTCCTGGCGATTTGCATCTAAGAGCACTGTTACACATGATTTTGGGTCGGCCATGAACTCACGACTTTGTGATACCTCTATTTGCACTCCAGCCATTCGGTTTTGAAGAAATGCTGCAAACTTTTGTGCATGTTTTTTCGTAGATTTACCACGGGCAAGCTTTTTGATTGCTCCCTTTGACACAACGAGTTTGTAGCCAGAACCAGAACCCGGCTCTCGACCCATTACTTTTTCTTCAAAGAGTAGGTATTGAATGGCTGATAATTCTGAAATCAAATCAGAATCTTCATGGGAAAAGTCGATTTTTACATCAAGAATTCCACTGCGTTTAGTGCCCACACGCCAGAATACTCGGCTCGTTTGGTCATCTAGTTTTTCAGAAAGAGTGGTTAGAATCATCATAGTCTTATCTCCGGTATTTAAGATCCCTTCCGGCATCGCCGTAAGGACCTCATTTAGTTAATATTCATACTTACTTTATCATGCTTTTTGAAAACGCAACCCCTCCCCTCCACTTTCACATGTGAAAGTCTAAGTAGAAATCCAGCTAGTACGCCCAACTGTCAAAATCTGTATGGGTGAGAATTTCACCGTCTTTGGCCGGACGAACATAAACACTTCCATAACCCCCTTCTGTTCCAATCGCGTAACACGCAATAGAAAATGCAATTTGAGGGTTAGGTATAGTGGCAACTATTTCTTCATTGATTGTTACGACAGAACAATGACCCGTGTACGAATCTGGCAACTCAGAAATTGCGGTTGCTGCATCGAGCGTTTCACTTCCATCCGATATCAGAATGCTCATATTTAGCTACCAAACTGTACTAAAATCCAAAGAAACTACCACCACCAGCAAGTCCTGCCGAATCGCCAACAACAGCAGCATAAATGGCAGCAGCTATTGCCGCAACGATGACAAACTTAACGATGGCAAAGCCAAAAGAGAACAGCCTCCATATTAAAAAGAACCCAATCACAGCAGCAATCCAGCGCCAATCAAAGGGTATATCACCTAAAGAACTATCAAGGGCTCTCTGAACTTCATATAGCCAGCCGTTTATCATATCCATAAGATCAATCTCCAGAGCATCATGCTCTTAGTGTACCGACATGACATTTTTTTAAGAGATGAGAACTTGCCCTTTTTTGTGCAAATTGAGGGACATGACAAAGAGCTACTTAGTAAAAGAGTGATCTGCTTTAGGATGGCAATCCTATTTGTGGTAAGTTGTGTTAAATTATCTACCACAATTCTATTTTGTGGTATCATTGATAACACAATTTACCAAAGGAGCACGACAATGGATATCTGGCACTATCCTCGTACACAGCTTGCTACGTTTATCCTTAACGGGATGGACAAAGGTCTTCTTCAACGTGTTTCAATCTTCGCTCCACGTAAGCGAGGAAAAACTCAATTCATTCAAAAAGATATCATTCCTATGGCTCGTGAACTTGGTGTCTTACCTATCTATGTAGATTTTTGGATGCAAAAAGACGACCCAGAAGGCATCTTCATTAAATCCGTCATTGATGCTTGTGAAAGGAATGAAGGATTTCTACATAAGCTTGGCAAAGCTCTCAACTTCAAAAAGTTAGGTTTTAGTGCAGCTGGTGGCAAAGTTGAAGTAGAGCGTTCTCAGGGAGAACTGAGAGCTGACTTGTTCGCTGTATTTCAACGCTTAAACGAGCTGGATATGCCTGTTTTACTGTTGCTTGACGAAGTTCAACATTTGGCTACTCGCAAAGAATTTGACTCGTTTACGGCAGCTCTACGCAGTTTTGTAGTGAACAGAGAGGATAACAACGTCAAATGCATCTTCACAGGTTCAAGTAGAGAGGGGTTAAGTCGCTTATTCAAAGACAACAAGGCTCCATTCTACAACTCCAGCCAAACCCAGATATTTGAAGAGCTGGATATGGATTTCGTTGAATTCGAGTTGGCCGCATTCAAAAATGTCACTGGTGGTGTCGAACTCGACAAACACAAAGCCCTAGAAATCTTAATCAAACAAAATCGCGCTCCCGCTCGGTTTGTTGAAATGTTAAAGAATATGGCCCTGAACATGGTTCATGACCTAGATATTGGTGTCCATCGTTATGACGTTGATCGTATCGAGTCAGAGGACCACTTTTCAAAAACATACGAACAACTGAAACCTATCGAAGTGGCGATCCTAAAGCTTGTTGCTGCCAATGAGTCAAAAGGTCTTTATACCAAAGCAGGACTAGACAAAGTAAAAGCTTTCACTGGCGACCCAGAAACAGACGTTACAAAATGGTCGGTGAAAAATGCAGTCACACGATTGAAGTCGCTTGAGCTAATTTACAGCCCAGAGCGTGGGAAGTTGGAAATTGAGAACCACGATTTTCGTGATTATATTCTTGAAAAATAAGTGCCTTTCGGCATGTTAAGACTATTAGCCCATGCTTCATGCGTGGGTTTTGTTTATGAGTTGTACTTCTATATTCTCAAACCCCATGTCTCTAACCTGATTTACCAGGATATCAAGCCTCCACACTCTCAAGTCACTGGTTCTTCCATGTCTAATTGCATACGCGATTCCTTTACCACTATCAATCCCAACCAAATGAAACTTGTTAGGATGCAGTTTAGATTCCTGCGCAATTAGTTTGGTCATTGTTCGAGTCTCCGCGAGACGGCGGAACTCACCTTCTTTTACTTGATGAAAAACGACTCCAGACATACATATCACCATTATGTTGACTACATATGCTCATTATGTCGATTTAAAGGGGGAAATCAAAGAGGTTTTATTGCTGGGGCACGATAAGTAATAAGCTGAGGTTCGAAGCAGAAACGCCATCAGCCAGGTCAGTGATGTAATTTTGCACAAACTTTAACTAATTGTCCAAAGTCTCAAACACATCCCCCAGCAATATAGCACAATTAGTTCAACTGACAATATTAGCCCCTACCAGTTGAAGCGTGTCAGTGAGGGAACCACCACTAGCATCAAGCCCTAAGCGGTCAACGGTTTCACTACTAACAAGAGCTTGTACAACATTGGCAAAGTCGCGTGAGCTTAATTGTTCAATACTAAGCTTTGTCTTACAGCTACTTTCCACTGCGGCCTTGTATTGAATGGTGTATTTCGCGTTAACTGGGGCCATAGAGTGCATCGCCATTAGATACGCATCAACTTCTGTTTTAGGGAAAACATCCGCTTGAGCTGAAAATGCAGTTAACGTCGCTAGCAGTAGTCCAATTTTCTTCATCATTCTTGTTCCTGTTACATTGTTCAAAGTGGCATTATTTACTCGACTGATTTTCAAGCTAAATATTACATTCAGTCAAGCACTTATCACTTTTCGAACATGGGTAGTAATTCCTGAACGCTTTTTTCACAAGCGGCTTGTCTACGGCCACTTTCGTAAAAGTAAGCCCATAGACTTTGTGGCATCCCCTCAAGAAACTCGATAGGAAAAGGATTAGGTGTTTTAGCCCAATAGTTTTGCTTCTGGTCAGAATAACCTTGTCGTTGCGCATCTTGCTGAAATAACGTGTACAACGCTTTTAGTTCATCATCATTATAGAAACAATGATAATTACCACCAACTAGTTGGTTAGTCCCTAGTTCTATCCATAGAGGATACCGGGAAGAACTACCGAAACAAATTAACTGATACTGTGGCTTCGATTGTCTTACCTCATCTTCACAAAGCTCTACTTTGCTGGTGGTAAATGTGTCTTTCCCTATTAAAAATGGATTGTATTGATACTGACTAGCCATTTTATCTCCTTGATATTCATATTCGCGCTGGGTTTGCCCGGTTCCGGCATCCACCTCAGCCAATAACTCGCCATCGAGGCCGTAAACATAAAGCACATCCACGCCACCAGCTGACTTCCTCACTCGTTGATGAGCACTGTTATAGTGATAGATTGATGTTTCGCCATTGACCGTAGCCTCAGTCAATCTATTGAAAGCATCATAGACAAAGACATCCGTTCCTCGGCCAATCGTGTTTCCGTTTGCATCATAGCTGTAGGTGATCGAGCCAATACTTGTTTTGGTTAGGCGATTGCTATTGAACACAATGCTGTACGAATCTTTCACGCCGTCGCGGTAGATAGCCGTCCGGTTGCCGTTGTAGTTGTAGGTGTACTCTCGGGTCCCGTAACCACCAGTAGCCTCAATCAAGCGGCTCAGCTTGTCGTAATTGAAAGTTTGGCTATAGCTACTATCCATTAAGTCTGTAATTGAATCGACATTGCTATTGGCCGTATAGAGATAACTGCGGTGCATTGCACCAGCAACCTGTACAGACTCCAATTGATAGTTCATGTCGTAATGGCGCTCTTCCCAAAGCCCATTTCCATGAGTCAGATCAGTTACAGGCCCAAAAGGTTTCCGTACCAAGTCAGAGACTAATGTTCTGCTGTTAACACCATTCTTCAATGTAACGCCAATGACCTCACCAGCTACATTTCGCTGATATACCGCTTTGCGGCCACTCGGGTACTCGATACTCACCAACTGCCCTGCACCATCATAGGTGTAATTGGTTAACAAGGTGCGGCCATCCACAATTAGTTCTTGGCTGGCTATCTCACCACTGGCTGTGTAACTGTATTTTGATACGCCAGAAGCGTCTGTAATGGAAGTAAGCTGCCCTACCCCATACAGCGCTTCTGGCTCATCGTAGCGGAATGTCACACTAGCATTAGGTTGACCATCCACAGTGATTGAAGAAAGGCGATTAAGCGCGTCGTAGTGATAAGTGAAAACCTGACCTTTGGCATCTGTTTTACCGATCAGGTTTCCAGCCTTGTCATAAGTGTAATGAGCCGTGCCTGTGTCTGGGCTTTGTACTGAGAGAACATCGCCATATCCGTTGTATGAATAGTAAGTTCTCCGCCCTCTTGGATCAGTGACTCTCGTTACTAAGGCATTATCGTTATACTGCATTGCAGTGGCGCGGTTAACAGGGTCAATTGATTGGAGCAGGTTGCTAAAACCATCATAGCGGTAGGCATAAGCATTTCCAGAAGGATCAACTTTGCCAGTCAGGTTGGCTGTCTTGTCATAGGAATAGGTATAAACATTGCCCGTTCCATTTGTTGTTGACGAAAGCCAACCATTCAAAGTGTAACTATGCAGTTGCTTCCAGTGAGCAATACCACTGTTATCTTTCAGCTCAACTTGCTCAATATTTCCTAGTAAATCTCGATTAATGCTTTGTCTATTTCCATTTGCATCAATCACGGCCATAAGCTGCTGAGCTGCATCGTACTCATAAGTGAAAGTGCTGTTGGTTGGTAAGGTGATAGATACCAAGAGTCCTGATTCATCGTAAGAGTACAATGTAGTTCCGTCTGGACCAGTAGAAGAAATCAATTGACCTAACGTGTTGTAGTTAAGCGAGTAGCTTACTCCATTGGCATCTGTGACGCTCTGAGCCCTTCCATGAGCATCGTAATTGTCAAATGACACTACGTGCCCAAGAGAGTTGATAACTCGGCTTAGGTTGGCTTGAGCGTCGTATTCAAAGCGCGTTACATCATCAACATCCACCCGAGGACCATCCACTGATTTCAGTTGTCCAGGAACACCGAGAGAGTCTGGATAATATTCAAATGTCCACTGCCTGACATCTGAGTTGGTTCGGTCAATCAATTTAAGCGTTAACAGCCGCTGGTGGTCGTCATAGGTAAATTCTTGGACCAAGTATGACGATGTAATTTTGGTTGGTTTTGGGAACTCTGAATGCCATTGTGTTGTGATCGTATCACCAGTCGAGCTTGTCCTCGAAATTTCAAGTCCTCTTTGGTCATATTGGTAAGAGAATGATTGGCCTTCTTCATTGATAATAGACTTCAACTCACCGTTGGCATCGTAGCCAAACGACTTCGTACCACCAGCAAAACCAGTACATGCAGCACCCTGTATACTGTCAGGCTTTAGTTTTCCGTTATAACGACTAAACAGATAATGTTGTTCGTGACCTAGAGCATTCGTTACCGTAACCGAGCCATCAGGGTTGTATGTAACACTTGTCCTATCAACACCACTGCTATGTTCGCTAAGAACAGCGCGACCCGAAGGATCATAAGACCACGTAGCAAATCTGCTTCCCTTTTCATCCGTAAGGCCAGTCAAAAGGCTTGGGTTTAAACTGTCTTCATAGTGGTAACGTCGCTGATTGGCATCCGGTTTATGCACTGCAACTAACAATTCATTCGAATAATCGTAAGAGAAGATTTGTCCAGCAGGGTCGATCATCTTTATGATCTTCCCTTGATCATAACTAAACCTTAAAGTCCGGCCAAAACTGTCAGAAACAGAGTCTAACTTACCGTTGGTATAATTCAGATCCAGCTCATTTCCCGATGGATGAACAATACGTATCAACTGACCATTACTATCATATAGTTCGACAACACCATCAGCTCTCTGATATCTCCAACCAGAATCTTTGTATAACCGATCATCACTTTTCCATGTTGTCATCCAAACCGCATTTGTCCGGTAGAATGCTAACTCTTTCCCATCTGGCCGATGCAAGACAACCATATTCTCTCCGTGACTTTCTTTGTCAAAAATCACTTTGTTTGAATAGTTGTGGCTCCATCCAATACCAACATCGCTTTGTTTACCACTCAACGCTAACTGGCTGTTGTAATGTCTTGTGAATACAAGAGGCTCCATACCAGCGCTTACATAATCGGTTTCTTGCTGATATTTATTACCAGTAGCTAGGTTGATAGGGTTTCCAACGCACAATTCTGTCTCTGGTTTACCAAGATCTCTATTGAGAAGTGGAGAATCAGTCATCTCCCCAGGAATTATGAATTTTGTCAGTGTAGTTCCAGAGAGAGCTCCAAAGTAACAAGTGTCAGGGTCATAACTACCTGGAGCATCACTACGATGCATACACAGCCATGAGATTAGTCTTCCATCACTATACGTTTCACTCGGGTATAGCTTTTCACTCACATAGCTGTGTGTGCTTGCGAGCTCGTTAATTCTATAGTCCCTTAAAAATTCATGCGCTTGCTCTGGGAGATCAAATCTCATTGCATCAATTTCTGAACTACCACTGGCATTGATACGCCACTGAGCAGAAACAGCACTAGGAACTATAAGTGCTAACAAACAAGCTCTTGCAATTAAGTTAGTATGAAAATGATCCACTGGTTTCTAAAGTCCATTAATTACCTTCTACACGGACTCTATTATCAACTTAATCAAAGAGATTAACTTCATGCTTAACTGCCCTATACGGGCGCATACAGACATGAAACAATGGCTAATATGGAAGCGGGTTTTAATTGAATCGCTCGACTTTGTTTTACTGCTCATAGCAGTGAAACGAAGTTGAGTGATCAGCGAAGCCGCATCAGCGGTGAACGCTACTGATCATATATAGATCCATAGGATCATAAGATCATGCAGCGTGTTAGGTAGCTTAATATCAGGAAATTTCCTAACTTTAAGCTTTGTTTCTGTAAGCTAAAGCTTAATATTAGGAAATTGAAGCTTAATATTAGGAAGTTCATCTCTATCACATAGCTTAATATTAGGAAACACACCTATATCTAAGCTTAAAATGAGGAAACGCCTTAATCCGTATATATAGCTTAATTTTAGGAAAAAGGCGTTAAGCAATAGCTTAATTTAAGGAATTGGATTACTTGGAGGACTTACCAGTACGAAGTTCGGAGAGCTCTGATGCCATGCCACCACCAAATGGGCCATGACTGGTTTGTTGGGCCAAGCGCTTCGATTCCTCAGATAGAAGGGAGTCATCTCTGTGTATCAATCCTGGCTCTTCTGAAAGACGCGATAACCG
The DNA here is from genome assembly GCF_033340295.1 of Vibrio sp. 1401. Classification (NCBI taxonomy): domain Bacteria; kingdom Pseudomonadati; phylum Pseudomonadota; class Gammaproteobacteria; order Vibrionales; family Vibrionaceae; genus Vibrio; species Vibrio sp. 1401. Next base: position 35,572 of record NZ_JAWOWF010000044.1, on the reverse strand, counting down.
TCTTTTAACTGGTTTATCTGCTCCTGGCTTTTTCTCATTATCACTATCACCGTCTAATTGATCATTTCTAAGTTGGATAACGACTTCTTGATCAACGTGCAATAGTGAATTGTTACTCCAGTGCAGCCTTATCGGTTTTCTCCACTGCTGGTCAAAAGGCACATAGTTAGCTTTGATATGACGCAAACGAGTCTCTTGTACCGTTCCATCTTTCTTGTCTATCAACTGATCTAAATACAGATGAAGTTTTGACTTTGAGAGAGTGGAAGATAAACCAGAGCCAGAGACGCTGTTGATTATCTCCTTTCCTCTGCTCACATCTTTTGTCGGATGGTGAACAACAAGAACCGCGACATTCGCTTCATTGGCAAGCCTCTCCAAAGCAATTCTGATGTAATAGTCATCATCTACTACGTCAGCTGAGCCAATTGCATCACGCAATGTATCTATAACTACCAAGTCGTACCCTTTGGCCGTGGCAATAAGTTTTTCCAGTGCACTGGATGCTTCTTCCCACTCTTTAGTATGTTTAGATGAGCCTGAACTACAAATTGGATCAGAATGCTTGTATATCCCAATGCTCGATTTTAATCGGTCTTTGATGCTGGTGGAGAACTCAGTCAAATGTGCTTTGATACGCGGAAGTGTTCCGGGCAAGGAATCTTCGATCGGCCATATCAAAGTTCTAAGCACTTTGTTTTCCTCATCCCGTACACCAATTAATGGGTACTCTGGCAAAGCCATCTCATAAGCTATTGATAAAGACAAATAGCTCTTACCAGAATCAGGTGGAGCGATCAGAAATCCGACACTGCCTCGAAACAAACCTTTCAAAATCTGTTCTTTGTTGGAATTGGCTAAACTTTCATTAATGTCTTCTTCGCTTAGAGCGATAACATCCTCATTGTGGAGTGTTGTTGTCATGTCGTTACCTCTTCTTTCTCTTCATCGCCCAGGTACAACAGCATAATATCTTGCTTACCATCGTCACGTACTTTCTCTTGGAGTAGCAATCGGAAATCTCGCAATAACACATCCTTTTTCAAAATGACTTCGGCCATAGTGTTATTGATATGGCGACTCAGATGCTGTTTAGACACTCTAACCTTGTTGGCATAGTAATCTTTAATAAGGTGACTCAGATACTTACCATGTACATATTCACGCTTATGAGCATCAATATATTTACAGAAGTCAGTAACAGCATGTTTGCCCGTTAGCTGCGGGTAGACTTTTAAAAAACGTTTCCGGCTAATAGCTCCCTCTTGTCGCAAAGACGCAGTGAAAGTCTTATGCACTCCAACTATGAAGTGAGTGATCGTATCTGCCCTGATAGATCCTTTATTTTTAATCCCATCCAGAACCAGCAATGGAATGTAGTTGCTGTCCACCAGCTTCATTCGCGTGTGGTAGTGAGGTAGCGTTTCACCATCCTTCTCGTAATCCAAGACCAGTAACATTTGTGATAGCCTTTGAAGTCTTGTCATTACTGTGTTCTTGTTGGCCTTTTGATTTTTCAGGTTCAAGAACTCAAACAGTGTTGTGAAGTCACAAAGGAAGTAGTCGTATACCCCACTAAACATTTTTGTATCGAGAAGGTTGTGGTATTGGTGTGACAACTTATCCAGTTCGACATTAATCTGCGCGAGCTCAATAGCCTGGCGAAGCGTTAAGCCAGATAGGTCTACGTACATCCCCCCTACACTAACGATCCCTTCCAGTAGATGTCTGTCATCGGCCAAGCAGACAGCACTGTATACGTCGATTCTAACGGCATCGAATTCACGTTTATTAGTCCCCTTCTTCCAGTATGGCTTTGACAAGCTGGTGGATAGAAGAGGCTTTTGTGCCAGTAGCTGTTGCTCAAGTTCAGCCTTGTTACCACTGATCCTTGTAATTAAGTCTCGCGGAATTCTACCTGGCAAAAAGATGCAATCCATTAACGTAGTAGTCGATGGCCTGCTGCCAAATGCCTCGTTGACTATCTCAGCAGGGAAATACCCTTCTAAATTGTCTGTGTTACTACTCATTTTTTAATACCGTAATGTTTTTTTGAAGCATACCACATACCTTAAAAAGAGGAAAACAAGCCAAATAGATGTGATTTATACCTTAAAAAAGGACAATAGAACGCTTTACATTTCACGTTATAGCTTAATTTTAGGAAATGTTCGACCATACCTTAATTTTAGGAAAAGCCAGATCACGCTCTTAGGCATTGCTACATAAGACTTTCACATGTGAAAGTGGGCTAAGCGTGTTTCTGGGTCACGGTTGCATTTTTTAATTCCATGATATTATGGAAGTGTAAGTTGAATTGAATGAGGGCTTGACGGTGATGCCGAGATAGCTTTCCAGAGTCAATTAAGGAGACGAAAAATGAGACACATACTTAACCTAGTTGCTTTAGCAGTGATTCTTCTTGGCGTTGCTATGATTGAAACTAACGATAATCAATGGGGTTTGGCTGTAATCAGCGTAGCGGTTGTTTTCTGGTTGATGCCTCTGCTTAGGCTTGTTCATAAAAATGCAGTAGTAATGGTCGTCTTTTGGTCTGGCGTAGCTTACTTTTCATGGCAGGTTGCCGTAGTTGCTCTTTTGGCGTTTGTTGTTTTTTCGGCCACAGCTTCAATCAAGCGCGTTCCAAATACTCCTGCTATTAAAAAGCAACGGTTTATAGTTAATCCTTCTTCTGGTCTGGTGATGAAGAACAAACACTTTGATATCGCTGGCAATGGATTTGCCATTCTCTAGGAGCCATCCTTGCCTCCTAGAGCCCTTAGCAATCTACTTCCACTGAGCCGAGATTGGCAATCTCAATTCTCGTATGACTTTTCCCGTTTGCACTAACAGCTGATATGAGTATATGAGCTGACAATTCAGCTGACTCGTCCATAGTTAAGCCTTGCTCAATACAACTCTGAATGAACATTTCCGCAAGCTCTTTCTTTTTAGGGTCCATTCTATTTGTTCTCCGTGATAGTAATTGCCATAGTTAGATGCTGATTTTCGCTCTCTGGCGCACCTTTTTTAAAAGGAATGATATAGCCGGATTCTGGAAAACCTTCGGCTACCGTGTAAACAGTATCGCTCCCCTCTTCTGTTGGCTTTTGGGCAAATAAAGCTAAAGCTTGCCCTTGATGCTCTTCGTTTAGTAGCCAGAAGGATTGGTTTTCATGTGTGTGTAGCTCTCCATTTGGATGACGCACAAGATATTGTTCAGAGCCATATGCGTCACGCTTCTCTCGTACTTGAACGATATAACCAACAGCATGGTCGAAATCATACTCACTACACATATGTACGACAGGCCCTTTGCTGAACCTGTCGAACATCCTGGTTATTGCACCAACGGCTTAGTCCTGCTTTATCACATTGCTCTGGCATTCTTGCTATCCCAGATTTTTTTGATGTTGCAGAGTATTGAAACGCAACTTGCTTTTAACCAAGCAAAATGTGGCACCTAAGATGGTGCTTGCGGCTAAATAAGCAACGGAGATAAGCGTGATGCGATCCCAATCTAAAGGTGAAGTAGAACCAGTAAAATGGGTTACAGCAGCAAACTCCAGAGCCAGGACTAAAATACAAAGCATGGATACAACCAGTGTGCTTGGTGTGTTTGAAGGTTTGTTCATAATGTACTCTCCAGTAATCACGAGTTTATTTAACACTTCGACCGACACAGGCCAAAGCAGGATTCATCCAAAAGCCAGCAAACGAGCTAAACAACTCAGCTTGTGTTCGCACGTACTCTAAAATTAAGTCACATGCAACCCAACGTCGCCCCGCTCTCTCCGCTGCCAGTCCGGTTTTATTGCTACCAGAAAAGAGATCAACCACCAGCTCATCTTCATTGGTTAGGAACTCAATAGCGAATGATGGAATGTCTGTAGGAAACATTGCAGGGTGTGGTGGTAAACCCAATTCCTTGGCTATCTTCCTTACTGCTGATGTATCAGCACAACGATGACCTCGTTGGATTATGTTTTTAGGGATCTTGCCTTGCGTTTTATTGGAAAAGGCATTCCCTCTTAATCGGTAAGCACCATCACCGTAAGTAGCGATACGACTATCGCCCCCTTGTTCGAGTAATTTCTTATGTTGCTCAGTGTGCTCTACCAAAACTCTTCGGTTATCAGAGCGAACTCGGTCTGGATCGTTCGTAAACCAGTAAACAGGTTCCCACGCGGAACAAAGCTGCATACGGTTAACGCAAGCCCATTGGGTTGGAGCTGGTGGCTTGGATGTGTTTATCCAGGGCCAACGGTCCATTAATGAAAGCCCTAATCGATCATTTAGAGCTAAGACCATACGTTCAAGGTAAGTTGAACGCGAAGGGCGTTTACTTTCAAAAATGTCGTTACTCACGTTGAGTACCACAGAACCCCCTGGCACCAAGTTTTCTACAATTGGTTCCAAAGACTCGGTGATAAAGTCCACCCATGCCTGTTCACTAACATTCCCATACCCGCGCTCGATTTTTAAAGGATACGGAGGGGATGTCACACAAAGGTGGATCGGTTCTCCAAGCTCTGTGAATACCTTTTTGCTATTTCCCCAAATAGCGATGCCTAGATTTGTTGAATATGCGACAAGCTTTACTTCGCCCATTGCTTCATGAAGCCCTTTTTTATTTTTGTTTGCCAGCTTCTATACGCCACGCTCACCGTCCACTTTTTGGATGATATTCATGGACTTTAATGTTTGCTGAAACCAACGAATTTTTCTTTTGATAGGGCTGTGTTGTGCCTTGGCTTTGCCGATTTCGGCTTTAGTATTGATTTCAGCCTCTGATAGCCCGGCTATACTTGCTACCTTCGCATATAGCTCGGCATTGGTCATTGGACCATCAGCTTGTGCATAAGCTTCTTCCACATGGAAAAGCTCCAGCTGCCCCTGCATGTTTGGTTTCATTTATGCTCCAGACCAATATTAATAATTCATAGAATCATTTTATAGTTCTTTAAATGAAATGGCAATATCTAAATCCTGTAGAGATGTCGGTATATCTCTTCGATGGAATTGAACTAATTGGATAATGGGAGCTCTTTAAAGTGATTCATTGTTGAGTTTATGGCGACTTAGCTAGGGTAACGTTTTGTAAAATATGAGATTCCTGCCAACTTATGCCACAGACTTTCACATGTGAAAGTGCGAGTTGGATCTTCTTTATCTATAATGAGATCCTTGCGATGTTCTGACAGAACATTTTATGTTCATTGATAAGATCTACTATATTAACTATTACTTATCGTGAACCTTTGAAAGCAACTTATTTATTGGGTAAATATTAGTGTTTAAATTAAATACACTGCACGAAGCTGTGCCTGGCGTGGATCTAGATAGCCTGCCAGACATTAAAGCAGTAATAGGCCAAGCAGAACCGCTTGAAGCAAGTATGATGACGGTAATTGCATATCGTGAAATGCATAACGCCAACATTTTGAACCTTAGTGAGCGAGAGCGATTTTTTTTGAGTATGTCTTTGATGAAATGCTTTGTGGAGAAAGGGCTTCTATCGTCAGGTGATATGATGAAGTACCGACTTTCACATGTGAAAGTCGGCTGAGGATTTAGTGGATTTGTGTCGGTTGCTGGCACATTGGACAAACGTTACCGCGATAGTTAGGCAATACCAAAACTCTACTTGCCACGTTAACTAAGATTTTGTAGAGCAACATTCTCGCCGTTACCAAACCAACTGCAAAACACCCACCGTAACCAACAACTCTATTTTGAGCAGCTTTTAAGTACTCTTGCCCTATGAGTTCTTCTGCGTTCTCGTAGTTTGTAAGTTCGGTCATAGTTGTTAGATAGACACCTCTAATCTCTTGGGCAAGGAATGCCGCAACACAAAAGATAATGATGGTACACAGTATTCTTACATGGGTTAAGCGGGATATCCCCGCTTTAAACTCATAGTAGATATTGAATACAAGGGAGAACATAAGAGCAAAAAGTAGTGGCTCTGGAAGCGTCAGCTGGTGGAGGTATATCCGGATCAGGCCGATATAGACAAAAATACCAAATACATTCAAAGCCAATGTGCTTACATCCCTACCCAGTTGGTTGTTAATGGATAGTTTCACTTTTTACGTCTCCATTCCCAAGGTGGCATTCTTTCTGCCTCCGGCAATGCCCATAAGCCTACACCATTCTGTTTTGCCTCTTGCTCGTAAGAAAACAGTTCAGTGCTTTTTGCATACCGCCTGTATACCCATGCGTTACCCGTTTTTACCAGTTGTCCGTTTACCCACAAATCATCGACGTAGATATGACCAACAATGCGGCCATAACGATCAACGTCGGTTTGTTCTACACGAACGACTTTCCCACCCACTATAGAAAGAAGGGCTTGTTTTGCTTTCTTTCCCCAGGGTTGTTTCGACTCGGGTGTGTCGATTTCTGCAAGTCTAATACGGTGTTCTTTTTTACCATCGGTACACTGATAGGTGCCAGTGCATGAGGCATCTGTGAGGACTTTTATAGTGTCACCATCGCTGACTCGTACCACCTTCCCATAAAAGGTTTCAGCCATAATTGGTGCATTAAAAACGAAGTAGAGAAGGGTGGTAGTTAGAATTTTTTTAAGCATGATTAATTCCTTACTGTTGTCCTGATAGAGCATTCCACATTTGTTTGTGTAATGCCGAAATAGCGGTATAGGCCCCTTTCATTTCTGGTCGCTCCAGTTCCTTCAAGAACCAAAGAGACCCTAAGAGAATCGCTAAACATCCACCAGCCAGCATTAGATCATTGAACGTCATGAATAGGCTGTACCCAGACAAGCAGACATTGCACAGCATCCAAATTTTAGTGAAGAGCAATCCAGTTGAGTGATAGGTTACAAGCAAGTACGAAATGAAAGATGCGCATACTAGAACTAAAATTGGACCTCCCAACCACGTCGTCCATGTTTGAGTACCAAGAGGCGAGGGTAGTTCTAGTAACCATACTCCAGCACTCCAAATTACAGCTGATGCCATCATGTAGGCTGCTGCCATTTTTATCATCATTTGTGGTTTCATAACACTCCTTACCTATTCCACTTTCACATGTGAAAGTTGTTTTTAGGTTGTTTTTTCATTTAATTCCGATCCATAGCTGTGACGGATACTGTCATCGTTGAACCAGAAGCCCTTTTTGGATGGGGACTTAGTAGTCTCCAATCAAAAAGGCCCCAATTACTGGGGCCGCTTTCACATGTGAAAGTCAATTTGTGCTGATAGAGATAAATACTGACTTTGTGCCATTTACATCTTTCAGCCATGACATTGCACCATAATCTCCATCGACCATCGCGCTGTACCGTTCCCGCACACCTAGACCACACAAGAGGTCATCAATCGCTGTTGTTGGGTCACAGGATGGACGATATGTTTCTTGCCAATGGATATCTCCAGATTCGATGTATGCCTCTTTGATATGGAAGTACTCGCCATTCCAAGTTGTATATAACTTGTCGTCATTTCCAGAAAACAAACGTGGATATATAGCACCGTTTGAATTGAGCTCTGTGACGTTACTTGCTATGGATTGTTCTAATGTGGCAAACATTAGCTTCTCTGTTCTGATGGTATTGCCAACAACATTGTCGCGTTGACGCCACACAGCATGAACATCTCCATTGGTACTGGTTAAGCTAGCTTGCCCTGCATCGGCACTTATATTGGGAATGCCTGAGATAGGAGAGTAACCATTGTTGTCATTACGCCATGTTACGCCGATTAGGTCAGAAGAACCCGACCCTCGGCTTTCAGACCATAGCGCATAGCTAGTAAGGTTAGTGTTGATAGATGCTAAACCACTCTTGACTCCATCATCATCAATAACGCTGCGTTCCACTACAGGCGTATTGAATGGACCAAGTTTGACGGTATGTTTGGCTAGGACATCATTTTCATCATCAGCGCCCTTTTCGATACTTAGGATTTCAAGTACGCCAGGAGAAGTTTCTACTGAATGTATCGAGATAGCACTTTTAACTTCACCGTCACTGTTTGTTTTTATATTTCTCGAAAGTTCTGTCGTTGCAATGATATTGGCTTTTGTGCCGTCGTTGCTTAACCAGGCTATTGCCAATGCATTTGTATCGGAGCCAAAAATCGGAGTTTGCCAGATAACGATGCTTTGTCCTGACGGGTCAGTGAAGAGAGTGTTGTCGGTGATTTTTACTCGACTTTCCTCATTCGTAGCTGCCGCGTCAGTCATAAGTACATGATCAACTTCTAATGGTGGGGACCATTCTTGTGTTGTTGCGTCGTAATAGGAAACGTTCAGTTTCTGGTTGTTACTATTGTCTCTCTGTACCCATGTAATATAGGCATTACCATGATTTGAAAGGCTCATTTGAACAGAGCTCTTATAGTGGTTTTCATCGACAATGAATGGTTGCCAGTCTGATCTTAGTATTTCACCAATATCGGCACTTATCTTGACTTTGTTAGGTACATTGCCATTCGCATAGTCTTCGATAGGGGCTACAGAAGCATATAGCTCATCCGGTTTGTCATTGTTGGCTTCTTCGACCCAGGCACTGTATAGAACAGCCGAACCATTTTCGTTTTGTAGCTGGATGACAGGAAGTGTTGCATCTCTTGTTGGAGAGCTCAGTAACACTTCTTTTTGCCATTCTCGCTTAGCGACCGTTGTTGTTTCTGTTGAGTTGTCTTGGTTATTGCTTTCACTACCATTGCCATTGGAAGTAGTTCCAGTGCCTCCACTGGAACCACCACATCCTGCCAACACTGATAGTAGAGCAGCTGCTAAAGCTGTTCTTCTTAACATCAATTACATCCTCTGTTGTTAGTTGTTTTCGGATTCAATCATCATTTTTCGAATGATGGCCGCGATAGCTTGTGATGGCTGTGCCCCACGAATAAGCTGAGTTTTCCCAGTTTGGTTATCTACGATGAAAGTCGCTGGTGTACCTGAAATGCCATTTTCAGTAGCTTGCTTCACATCTGCTGCTATTTTCAGGTCGTAACGGCCAGAAGCTAAACACTCTCGAACTAGGGAAGCATCGGCACCAACACTCTCAATAACTTCTGCCAAATTAGGCACTCCACCACCATTGCCTTGTGATTTGGCAAATACTTCGTCTAAGAACACCCAGAATCCACGGTTGCCTTTTTGTTCAGCAACACATTCCGCTGCTAACGCTTCTTTTTCTGCCGCTGGGTTATGAAAACTCAATGGCAGATGTTTCCATTGCCAGTTGATATTCCCGTTACTTGCATCCACCACTTCTTTTGGTGTGTCGTGGAATTTTTTGCAGAACGGACACTCCAGGTCAGAAAATTCCACCAGCGTGAATCGAGCGTTCAGGTTTCCATATATGCGTTTATCGTCAGGCACTTGTTCGGGAGCTGATTCGTATTTTGCGTATTTAGCCTGAATATCCTGTTCGCGTTTCTGTTGAACGAAATGTTCCAGTGCTTTTTGAACTGCATTGTTAAAGCGCTCTTCTGATTTAAAGCGATAGTCACTTTCTAGTTGAGTAATCTTCGACTGGAGAGAATCGCGCTCTTGAATGAGCAACTCTTTGGTCTGGTAAATTTGATATCCCACTGTAGCGACAGACGCTCCCAAAATTAGGGTCATAGCAGCACCAACGGCCAGTAGCTTTTTCTGCATTGGACTGAATGATTTTTGTTGTTGTGGTGTGGTTTGTTCTGACATTACATTTTGTCCTTAGTAAACTTTTACAGTTGCCAATTCATGAATCAGGGTTGAAGCTTCCATTTTTGCGCGTTGTGTTAAGCGCTTAACGATGTCTTCACTTGGTGAGTAATCAACGAGGTTTGTTTCTTCTATAACATTGCGAGAAATAGAGTGTAGGCTTCCTAAACCATCAATTAACCCAATCTCAAGTGCTTGCTCTCCATTCCAGATCAATCCAGAGAACACTTTTGGATCGGCTTTGAGTCGTTCACCACGGCTCTCTTTTACTCGCTCGATGAACTGCTGGTGGGTTTTCGATAGCACTTCCTTCCAGAAGCTAGTTATCTCTTCTGAAAGAGGGGAGAATGGGTCTAACAAAGCTTTGTTTTCACCAGATGTTATAGCTCGTCTTTCAATACCCAATTTTTCCATGAGCCCGGTAAATCCGAAGCCAGAACTGATGACACCAATAGAGCCAACCATACTTGCTTTGTCCGCATAAATTTTGTCTGCGGCCACGGCGATGTAATAGCCACCAGATGCACCGATATCATCAATTACAGCGATAACTTGTTTTTCTGGGTATTCTGCTTTTTGAGCTTGAATCTCTTCGTATATTCGACCTGCTTGCACAGGGCTTCCACCAGGACTGTTTATTCGTAGAACGACAGCTTTTGCATGGGGATTTTTGAAAGCAGCCTGAATGGAAGGTATTAGATGATCTTCATCTGCAAGTGAACCCGCAGCGATTTCTCCTTTGATATTAATGAATGCAACATGTGGAGTGTCAGCTTTGGATGTCTGCCAAGGTAGTCCTCCTGGATTTGAAGCTACGGTTAGAAATGCAACTATCATAAGGACAAAGCCAAGGGAGCGAATCAACTGAATCCCTCTTCGCCATCTTCTGTCTTTTACCTGTTCCTTATGGAGGGTAAAGACCAGATCTTTAATCATGTCTTTTTCCCATGCTTCTGGTTTATTGTTTTCACTCATGTTTATTCCTTAGTTGTGGTTTGTTTTCGACCTGGGTGAGGTGGAACCAGAAACAGCTCCCATTCTTCCTCGGTTAATTTGTTCTCTTTCGCTAATTCAAGTTTGTCGGCTTGTTTTAACCTCTCTGATAACGTGGATTCCGCTAACCCGAAATTAGTAGCGACTGCCGCAACGGAAGGGTATCCCTTGCCATTTATCACAATTTCAACATCGGCTTTTCGATTAGGGGGAATAGCGTTGAGTACCTTTTCCCAGTCCATATCTGAAAGCTCGTTACATCGTGCCTTTTCCAATAATTCTCGATGTCGAAGTCTCTGGTAGAGAGCCGAGTACGTTAAGTTAGCGGCTTCGGCTAGATGGTTTAACGTGGGGTAGGAATCACCTTTATAGGTGATAGGTTTGTTGGCCGCCTTTGGGCCCTTGTTTGGAGCTGGTGGTTCAGATAAGACTGAGTTCCAGTTCTCATCTGTCATAGTGTTGGTTTGGTAGGCTTTTAATAGCCCTTTATCCCTAATCCTTGAATAGAGAGTCCTTTCTGCTTTACCAGTTTGTTGGGCCAGTTCGGTTAAACTAGCGTAGGGTTTTCCTTTGACGTAAATAGGTGAACTCTTTCTTCGCCTTGCTTTACGTTTTTTAGTCTTTTTTTCTGGGCAAAATGTGCCAGCTTCTCTTTGTTCTATGAAGACAGAGCTAGTTTCTGCGTTGAAGAACTCATCCGCTATTCTATTTTTAAGCTCCGTTGCCCTGGCTATGACGACATCAAGCATTCGATCAACAGCCACAGCATTTGCTGCACTATACGGAACCAGCTTTCCTTCGCGGTTGCGTTTAAGGCTAAGTGCTTCTGCTTCTCGGCAAAGCTCTGTACATTGAATAGCGAAATGTCCGGTATCTTTCATTAGGTATGATGAAATGATGCCGCTCATTTTCCTCGTGAATCTTGAAGTCATATATTGAACATGCCCATCCATCAACTCCTGGCTTTCTATACCAAGCTTTCTGGACAGCTCTTCAATATCTTTTTGTTTATAACGGAAAGCCGAGTGTTTTAAGCTTTGTGCATTACGAATAAGCTCTTGACTCGCGCCATGTCTCTCCAAGTCGGATATTAGGAATGGGGCCAATAGATCCATGCGCACTACACTCCAACTCCAATGACCTTCAAGACAAATAGGCATAGCATTGAATAGAAGGGGGTTAGCAGTAGAGATGCCATGACCATACCGAATACTCGTGCTGGCATTTTTTTAGCGTACATAACCATCCAAGGCATCATTGCACATAAGGCAGCGATCATTGCTCCACCAGCGCCAAGCTCAGGGAAAAGCACTGATTGGATAAGGATAAACAGGCATTGAGCATAGCCAGCTTGATTCAATGGCTTGTTACTAAGGTTTTCTTCACTTTTTTCTGGTGTTTGAGTTCTTTCCACATTTCGCTCCTTACGCCAACTCTGGTTCACCGAAGTATTGACGGTATAAGTCGTGATCATTCGCTAACAGACGCTTGACTGTGCTTTCATCAATCTCATTAATTGCCATGATTAGGATTTGGTCTTTCCCAATCACACTCATATCTACAGTGAACCAAGTGCCTCTGACCGATTTAGCAAGAATTTGTAGGTTCCAAGGCACTTTTATCTCGTTGGCCGCAGTGATGTTTGAAACCTTAACAACCGTTGCATCCTTCCCGAGCCAGCGTTTGTTATCAATGACAAGATCCATATTGTCGAACGCTGATTTGGCTGCTTTTTTGCGGATTTCTATGATGGAGTTTGAGCCTCCATTCTTGGCCGCAAGCCAAAGAACTACCCCTAATGCTGTACAGGCGACGATAGGTTTACCTGCAAGACCAGCAATTACTCCGCCGATAGATATCAGCAACATCATTGCTTTATTGATTCTTGTTAATGGCATAAGCCCTCCTTTGCCATGAGAGTAACGGATAAACAGCAAAAGCTTCTCACGGCAACATGCCCAATAAGGGCAACTGAGAACTCAATGAAACAATCCCTCACACGAACAGGACGTCTTTATTAGTCCTTGCCTAATAGCCTGATATTTGTAGTAGAGAGAGACGACTTTTTTTTCATTCAGTAACTTTGTTCTGATGTAACGAACCTTGTTCTTTCCGTCGGGCTGTGGGACAACCGTTCTAACGTACCCGTAATCGGATACCTCTAAGTTGTATTGATTTTTAAGAATCACTCGGTATACAGATAGCTGGATTACATCCGATTCAAAGATCCTGTTATCTTTCCTTAACTTGGTATCCAGAGGGATAAGGACTTTCTTTTTTGATAAAAAAACCTGATCAACTCTTCCATGCAGAGGTACAGGTAGTGTTGTTGCCACATCTTCTTCACAAAGAAACAGAGTTGCGTTTCTCAACTCTTTTGGCATGTTTTCTTCACTCCACCAGCTGAGCACCTCATGCAAATGCTTTTTCCGCCATAGGTCTACTTTGGCAATTAGAAATGGAGCGACAATCAGTGAAACTAACAACAAGACTATATTCATAAGATACTCTCGATTACTTTATAGTATCATTATATAGCCCCTTAAATATTTGTCACGTAGCCACTTAGGAAGTACTAAGCATTTAGGTTCGGTATGAGGGAAGGGGTAGCGTGAAAGACTTTTAGGGCAGGGAAGAGCCCCGTGTAGAAGGGGCTATTGCAGCTGGTGGAGCACTAGTGAAGCAAAGAGGGGACTTTCACATGTGAAAGTCTACCGTCAGACATCATATCTAAGGTGTCTACATCTAAATTTGAGTCTCTTAGCCCTTTTCCTTCGTAGACGATATCTGGTGTGCAGCTTGATTTAAATACGCCGTGGGGAATATGATCGAAATCCCCAAGCCACATTCTAAGTCTGAGATCAACGATGTAGTCTCCTGGCAATGTAATCCAGCAATGAGGGGTTACTACGTCTCCTGACGACTTTTCTGTTACATAGCCGAACATGCAACAGTGTTCAACGTTGGCTTGTTTCAGAAGATGGCTTACTAGATAAGTCATTCCATCACAGTCAACCTGACAGTCCTCCAACACAAACAGAACTGTTTCTAATTCAGAAAACCATTCCTCATTGATCATTTGAAAGTTCCTTTTTATTTATCTCATTCTCAAAAGGGTACGGCTTTCTTCTTTCCGCCAATTCAATGTCTGCTCCGCACTGTTTACATAACCCCTGTTCCTTTGCACAGCTGTCGCAGACTGCATCAGTAGCAGTTGAGCCGAACTGCATTGTTTCTTCGCAAACACCACAAGGTTTTGATGTTATCGCAGCTCCTCCTATTCGTTGAGAACGAGCGTAATAGCAACATAAACACAAATGCATGGACTCTCGTTTTTCCTTTTCGACGTCAGAGGTAATCCTTTCGGCAAGTTGGAGTATGTGCTGGATTTGTTCTTTAGCTCTTTTGTTTCTATATGAAATTGTTGAGCGTGTAATTTGTTCTTTCTGCTGCTGCATGTCTACCTCCTGAAAAAGGCAATCTCCCTAAGCAAAATGCTTGGGGAGAGCTAATTAGTTCTCTGGGTGTATGAACAATAGAGGTTCGCCATTGTCGAGTAGATAAGGCGTTTTAAATTTAGATTCACCTACCTGTATGTTCCCAGATGCTACGTAAACATAAGCCCAAGAGGGAAGTTTTCCGCTTACAAGTGAATATATTTTGTCGCTTGGGACATGGCTACCTTTGCCGGGAGTAACTCGGAATCGGTTGTAGTAAACACTGTGGTTTGATTCAAAAGCATACGAATCAATTTCATCGACTCCGACAAAGCTAGGGGCCTTTGCTTCGCGGGGCTCAAAGACTTCGGTTGCTATGTAGCAGAGATCCACATTTGTCATGCCTGGTTTGTATATGGGGCAACCGTACTCTTCACTGTGAAAGTAGAACTCTACTTTGCGTTCGGAATTGCCATTTGTTGCTTCATACTCTAATCCCATTTCTTCTAGCGTTGATTCAATGGCCGTTTTCATTTCAGACAAAAGTTTTTCTTGAGCATTTTTGGTGGATGACGCTTCGGACTTTGGCATCCATGCAATTACGCTGTTTCTGGATGCTGTGTCGGGCTGCTCTAAAAGAGAGGTGACAAGCCCCAATCCTAACCCTGATGTTAAATCTAGGTTCGCACCGAAGGAGGAGGTAAACAAAAGAGAGTTTGTCGCAGCGCTGCCTGCAAATTGCAAAGACTCGTAATTCTCTCTTGGGACGTATTTGTCACTTACATCGTACAATCCACCAGCCTGCGCGATGTTATATGCACGACTGTGTGATTCATCGTATGACACTGGTTGGGAAGTTGACGCACAACCAGTCATTATTACCGACATTATTGACACGCCTAAACCTATTAGTTTTCCATTTATCATTACCTAACTCCTAAGTTGTTTTTAGGTTGCTTTTGTGTTCCTTTAGTGAACAATGCAACTTTACCTTATCTATCAAAACACTACCTTAAAGGCACTTTGCTTTTCTTGACGGCATTCAATCTATTTTTATGCATACCCAGCATTCAATCTAAATGTCGTCTTTGGGTTGCTTTTCGATATTTCACATTGAAAAGCCAAGTCCGTTTTCGGTTTGCCTTTTAAGCTCATTATATGACCTTATAAAGATGATGCAATACACTAATTCACGGCTGGTTAAAGTAAATGTCAGTACGGTCGATTAAAGAAAATCAGTGTCCTATGCTTTTTATTGGACGCTCAGAATTGGCTTGGAGAGCCTTGTATGGAATTTGTCGTTATTACTTTCTTTGGATTAGCTATATCCACGCTGGTGGTGCAATACACTTCTCGGCGTACTAACGGAACAACGCTAAGTTATTCCCAGTCTTTTAAGGTCGTCTTAATTCGCAGTGGAGTGGCTGTGGGGGCTGGGTTTTTGATTGGTAGATTGTTCTCAGTAGCGATTTCAAAAGGCTTTCTGAATAAGGATGTTTTGATAGAACAACCTCTGGTTGTTGCAGGTATAGTTGCGTTTTGCGGCCTAGCTTCGTTCCTGGCATTTCAGTGGGGTTACTCAAAGATTTCCGGCAAACAGGTCTCTCTGTTGTCAGCTCTCAAGTTCGCAGTCAAAGAGATAGGGTACTTTATGTTACTGCTTGCTGGAGTGTTTGTTCTTTCGTTAGCTCTGTTTGGTATTGTGGAGGTTATGGCGAGTAATGGTTCTGAGTTGTCTATCCGGTCTTGATTCGATGTGTGATGTTATTTCGGTGCTCGGAAACATCACCAAACCGGGTTCTAATTCATTGATTAGCCTCTAGTGCTATTTATCTTCTTTGCTTTCACCAAAGCAGTTCCTATGGACCGAAGGAAACACAACTAGGTAGTACCAAGCATTACATAAATCCTTCGGTATCTTCAAGACATTCATATCTGCATCATTTTTTATGACGTTCATCGTATGGCGATAGTGAGCTGGATACCGCGTTTGCAAAGGTAATAAAGCTCGCAATACTTGAGAATAGAACTTCTGAGCTGGCCGCAAGGCAAGTATACACATTGATTTTCTGGATTAACGTAAGACCAGCAAGTGGTTTCGTTAACTCTAGGACCTGCACTGTTGGAGTCTTTTAGGTTGCTAATTGGTAGAGCTCCCTAATTTGGTTTTGGGGTAGGTTTGATATTGATTCATAGACATAAGGCGCGATCGGTTAACTGATCGGGTCTGTATGTTAATTGGCTTGGTGTGTTCTGGTGCGTCATTTGTGTTTTGTCACGCTATGTTCTGCTGTGACATTGTTAGAGCTCTCGTCTCGTTCGAATTTTACCTGGCAATCATGTTTAGTATCCGATTGGTGATTTGTAGAGGGCAGCGTTGTGTTTGGGGGTAATCACCTAATGGAAGTAAGCCGAGAGGATGTAAGCCATTATTTCGACTCTGACATTAAAACCTTTGCTGTGTCTCAATGCTGCTCTTAACAACGTGCAAATTCTGTGTATCAGTAAGGTTTGTTGTGAGGTGACAAATGATGTTTTTATCCACAGAAAAAGTGGATAAGTTTTGTACTAACACCAATTCCTCTGTGTCTTGTGAGTGCAAATTACCCTTGCTTAACTTGCGTATAAAGCTACTAGTGATAGCAATCCCATAGCGAACGCACCGCTTAAACATAGTTGCAGCACACGACGGCATTTAACTTGTTTGTCTGTCATAAAGCGCTGTGTGGCACTCTCATAGGAGAAGTGAGCAAATTCACCTCGCAATGTATCACTGGTTCCGTTAAAAGCGTTAGAGAGCTTTCTAGGCGCTCTCTCGTTGATCCTTTTACTCACTCGTGATCGTTTGATCATTTTTTCACATTTGCCTAATTTTGCCATTTCAGTGGCTGATACAGAATTCATGTTGGTCTCCTTGGTTCATTGTTCTTATAGTTCAACCTTTCGCTTATCAATAAGTTTTTCGTAGTCATTCAGAAGCCTACGGATCTTCATTAGTACATTTGAGCGTTGTCTTAGCACTGCGTAGTATTCTTCGGTCATTTTTATGGACTTGAACTCATCGTCAGTGGCTTTTTTGAATGCTGACAAGTCGTATTGATTGCCTGTCCCTTTCTTGAGGTATGTTGAATACACTTGGGATTTACCCCCCTTTGGATCTGGCTTGAAACGGTTTAAAAACCATTCGGCAGATAGGCTTCTTCCATTCATTCTTGCCCTAGTTCCGAATCGCCATTGATTATTTTCGTCCTCTTCTTCTCTGGCTATTCTGTTTGATGCCCAATGTACGTCTGCTCTTTTCTTTGCTTCAACGATAAGAACTTTCATCTCTTGCTCTAGTGCGGTTTGTATCTCTAGAACAAAGTCTCTTGATATTGCTTCAATGTCATCAAGGTACAGTTCAGATCTTTCATCCTCATTTTTGGGATCTAACAAAAGATCCCAGTCTATATTTGCCTTCTTACTGGTTTTATCCGTACTCATTTCTTAGGCTCCTGAGCTGGCTTTAGCGTGGCTAATAGCAAAATTCCTAACCAATTCCTATCCAAATACCTATCTATCTGGAGGATTTAACTCTTTTATCCAGATAGATAGGTACTCTCTTACGATAGCTCGTGAATTATTTTTGTCAACGCTCTATCTATCTGGATAATTTGTTACCAATATCCTAGATATTGCAATCTTTATGATTATGTATCGGTTTTATCCAGATAGATATAGGATTTCTACTCATAAATATTTCACTATACACCAGCGAGGTTATTAAAGAGTCTTGAGCAAATGCTTCGATTGTTGCTTTTTTTTGGTTTTTTTAATCGAAAAGCAATCTAAACGCCCCTTTTGGGCAATTGTGGAGGCGGTCTTGGTAAATGTCGTGATGTAAATTGTCTCTCATCGGCTGAATTGCATCTAAAAGCCATCTTGTGATTACTTTTTGATTTAATAGGAGTGGGGCATGTTTGTTCTTGGTCTAGATATTGGATACTCAAACTTAAAACTTGCATTCGGAGAGAAGGGGGAAGAGCCTAAGGTTGAAGTTCTGCCTGTAGGCGCTGGGCCAGCAGAGCTTATGCCTCAGCAGTTAATGGGAGGCGCGTCTAATTGTATCCTGGTGGACATAGACGGAGAAAAATGGGTCGCTGGGGTAGAGCCAGATCGATTGCAGGGTTGGGAAAGAGAGTTACATGGTGATTATCCCTCAACCAAATCGTATAAGGCTTTATTTTTAGCTGGCTTACTTTTGAGCGGACGTTCAGAGATTGATGTTCTTGTAACTGGTCTTCCTGTTGATCAGTTTATGGATAAGTCTAAGAGAGATGCACTTGTTGAACGTCTTACTGGTGAGCATCAAATTTCACCTAAAAGAAAGGTGCTGGTGAAATCAGTTGTAGTCGTGCCTCAGCCTGCCGGAGCGTATATGGATGTGGTTAGTTCTTGCGATGATGAGGAACTGTTAGAAATCATAAATGAAGGTCGAACAGTTGTTATTGACCCTGGGTTTTTTAGTGTTGATTGGGTCGCTCTCGAAGAGGGGGAGGTACGTTATCAATCTTCTGGTACGTCTCTGAAAGCAATGTCTATTCTTCTACAGGAACTAAATAGACTAATACAAGAGGACTATGGTACGGGACCTGGATTAGAAAAAATCGAAAAAGCTATCCGCTCGAATAAGAAAGAATTGCTTCTACACGGTTCGAAAGTTCCTCTTAGTGAGTACTTCGATAAGGCTGCGTCTAAGGTTGCTCCAAATGCATTAACGCCTATGAAGAAGTCTATGCGTGAAGAAGGTATGGCTGCTGATGCTGTGTTGCTTGCTGGTGGAGGAGCTTCGGCTTACAAAGAAGCTGCAAAAGAACTGTTCCCTCATTCAAAGGTTGTGGTTCCTTCCAACGCAGTGGCATCGAATGCTCGTGGTTTTTGGTTCTGCGGCTAGTTAAGGGGGACATATGGCTAGTAGTGATTGGGATGGGAAAATTAGTAATTTCAAAGTCTCAGAGCAGGCATTTCCCGAGCTTTATCAAGAGCTATCTCAAATGCATCATAAGGAACGTTGTGACCGTCTTAGATGTTTAGCTATGTTAGGTATGTATGCTCTTAGAGGTGGGGCAATGACTACAGTCCAACACTTTAGCCCTCCACTTGAAGAGCAGGTTGAAGAGAAAAATAATAAGTTAGACAAAGCTAGGAATGGGTTGAAAGGTAAATTGCTGCAAAGTGTATGACGCAGATTGTAAATAGAGCGTTGTTCCAATAGAAAAGGGGTGAGAAATCTCACCCCTTTTTTAATCAATGAGCAAATCAAGCATAAGAATAGTTGCTTTCATGGGTGAGCGATTCTTCTTCATTTTTTCCGCTACATGCTTGGTTTTTACAGAAAGGGCAATCCACACTTGTTCTTTGATTAACTGATGTGAAGTAGTTGCACTTGCAGCTATGACAAGTTTCTATCATAGCTTCACCAGAACGCAGCTCTTGGGCTAAACACCACGCATCGGTGATGTCGAGCATCTGCCAACGAGTTCCTTTCATTCCAGGCGTCTCATTTCTAATAGCGCAATACATTTGGTAAGCCACATGGAGTGCATCAATGTTTATTGAACGAAGGGCCGCTTCGCCAGCTATATTGTAATAAAGCTGCATCAATAGAGACGCTTCAATCTTTGATGTATGGCTATGAATCAAAGTTGCACCTCCACGCGCAGTTCTACTCTTCCTGCAAATTTCAAGACCTTCATCTTCTAGCTCTTTGTACATTCTACGTACTTGCTTGTAGGTAAGTCCTGTTTCTACCATGATGATCTTGGTAATGTATCCAGCCAAAGCCATGTTCCTAGCCGATATCCATCGGGCCAAAGAGTTTGAATTACAACTCATTGCCGCCTCCCGTTGTAGTTATAGATTGTTGATGCTTCTTTAAAATGAGGTGTGTAACCCTTTGTTCGTCACTGTCCAGAATTTCTCTCACCAGCTCAGGTGAAAACCTGATCGAAAATGGCATGTCCTGGCTACATGCTAAGTTTCTTAGTTGATTATCAGAGGCTTGAGATACGATTTTTGTAAGGTTGACTGAGACCCCGAAAGTTTGCGCTGCAATATTAATGTCTTGCTGTGACACTTTTCCCATAAGCAGCCAATATGCAGCCCCAAATCCAGAGTCAGAAGAAGGCGTCAAACAAATTTGATCGAAGGATTGCTCCAAGTGTGAGATATAGATTTTTTCTGGCGAGGAAAGCTTAAAAGAAAGGATTACACCTGATGATAAGAGCTCTAATTGATGCTTTGTAGCATCCGCAAGTGCTTCCACTGTTTCCAGTGGAAGAGAAAATTGCTCCGAGACTTCTCGTGGGTGGATTTCTGCTAGGTGCTTCAACAATGTCCATAAAGACAGATCAAATTCGTAAACATTTCTATCAGCCTGGGATTCACTAAGAGAGGCAATATTCATATTGTAAGAACATGAGTAGTCCATCCTAAATGCCCTCAGTATCCAAGTTTCTATAAATGGCAAGGATTCGACTGCCGTAATTTCTTGCTCTAGCTTCATCAGACCAGGTGTAATAACGACCGATGCCTAGCTCCAAATCTCCAGGAGCGGACGAAATGCACTGGGCTAAGTAACCAGCTCCGACGTCAACGTTTTTAGCAGGGTCCAAGAGCTCATCTGGAGAACTTACTTTATCTCCATGCCAACGCAGATTGATTTGCATCATACCTACGTCAACATTTCTTCCGTGCTGAGCGAGAAGTGCATCGAGTTTTAACTTGGCTGATTCGAGAGAGGTCTCGTAATGAGGACCACCTTTGAGTGTCCTTAATGCCCAAGGCCAAGGGCTAATGTTTCCATCACCTCGACCTGTAGCTGACTCAGCCAACGCAACAGAGTACAAAAGCTTCGCTTCTACACCGTGTTTTATTGCTGCCTTTTCGAATACTGTACCAGTTAAGTCAATCGCGTTTGCTACGCTAGACATCCCGAGCAACGTAATTGCTATAAACTTCTTGACCCTTGCCATATATGAAAACCCTTATTTTCCTAGCCAGTCCTTCGGGGTGATCCCTTAAACTTTCAATTTTTCTTTTGGTAATCCGTCTTCGTATCTTTCCGGCCATATCTCAGTAGGCTTTTTGTTTAACGCTTGTGCGATAACGTACTCCCAGCGCGGGGACGGTTCGTACAAAGTGTTAGAAAGTACTTGTCGAGATGTTTTGTGCTCCCTTGCCAGGGATGCCAGGGATTTCCCTTGTATCTTTAATTGATACTTTATCCAACTGCGTTTCTGTTCTTCGTTTTGGGGAATTTCGCTATTCAAATACATCCTTTGTCTCTCTATTACCAAACTCTTTTTAAAGTTGCTTTCTTGTCGTTTGTTGACATTTCTTGACGTATTATGACCTTATTTATAGGATCATAAAGTGAGCCTATCAACAGAAAAAAACTTTAAAAATAGTTTTATCTTGCGTGGTAACGTTTTTTGCAGTAAGCGAATTGAAATTTGAAGTTTAATTTTTATGCAGGTGCTTTTGACCTGCTAGAATTTTATGCCCAGTTGGGTTGGAGTCATGGGCTATAGGCGTACCATTCGGGGGAGTGGTACGAAGAGGCAGAGTACCAAAAAGGAATGTACTCTACGTGTGTGTAGTAAGCTAAATAAGGTTTAGGAACCGAGCGGGCGCTGGTTCCTAATAAATTCACAACTAACCCTAAGGGTGATTCTTATTAATACTCTGACTTGCAGATGGGATCAGATGCAATTGCAACCATTACATTTGACCGAATAGGGTGCATTTTAACCACTAATAAAATTATAATCAACTGATTTCACAAATGGTTCTTTATTATATTTAGCGTATTCATCACATTTTTGCTGAGTGAAAGTCACATTTTTCATATTTTTCTATATGAAGATGGCGTTATAGGCACTTTCACATGTGAAAGTGAGTAGTAGAAGACGGATTCATGGTTGCATTATTTGATTCTGTGTTATATTGGTATTATGAAATTCGTTGAGGGTAAGAGCATGAAGCATGTCATTAATATTATCGGTTTGTTTCTGTTGCTGCTGGGGTTTGTTATGGCAGCGGATACTGCTTGGGGATGGGCTTTGATGTCTGTTCCTGTAATGTACTGGACGTTGGGGTTTGTGTTATTGGTTCATAAAAGTCCATTTGCAGCGATTGTTTTCTGGTCTGCTGTCGCATACATACAGTGGCAAGTAGCATTGGTAGCAATGATGGCTTTTATTCTTTTCGTTGGGATGCGCGCTGTTTATTCTGGTGGTGTTAATAAAATAGGAACTGGGAGATGCGCAAAGAAAAAACGACACAATCCCGCTACAGGTTTGCCAATGATGGGCCACAAAGGTATGGATGTAGATTCAAATGGTAATCCTTTTAATACCTTCTAAATAAAAAGGAGCACTTGGTGCTCCTTTTGGATTCGGGTGAAAGGGAAGAATTAATCGAATTGCTGATTTGCAATGTTGTAGCCACGAACGGCAGTAAGATAACTTCCTGATCTATCTCCAGCGTCACCTGCATTTTGTAAAACATTCACAAGTTGGTCTGTAAACTCTTGGTTTTGTTGAGATAAAACAGGGCTGCCATCTTCATTCATCATTACTGAACCATTAGCATCAGTTTCAGCATACTGCATTTTTAAGTTGTTAACAGCTTGACTCATTCTATCTTGGTTAGTATCAAAAGATTCAGCATAAACAGCCGCTTGTTCGTTTGTTAAACCGTATCTCGATGTCCCGAGCTCAGCCATAGTTTGCTTGAATTCATCTCCATATTGTTCCATGAAATTAGCTGCTGCACTACAGCCAGCTTCCGCTGCCGACGCTGCCGCTGCTGCGTAGAATGCCCCTCGTTGTTCTAAGCTCATTCCTTTAGCTGCTTCTGAGAGATCCGACTCTCCCGTTAACCACTCTTTGGCTGCGTTGTAACCGCTAGCTGCTGCGCCAATAACATTACGACCTAATTTTGCCGCTGCAACTGCCATTTCTCCGCCAAAGCCGTACTCTTCGGATATATAGTCGTCACCACGTTGAGTCGCTTCGATAAACTGGTCCCTTTGTTCTGGTGTCATGGTTCGCAACTGATCCATTGCATTTGAAAAATCGCTCGCTGTCGCCTGTCCACCAGCTACTGCTGCACCACCAACTTGCTCAGCTCTTCGAGCCAACCAGTCTCCAGTATTGTCTACTGCCCCCCAAGTGGAAGCGCTCCATGACATATCCGGCAAAGCATTGAGCATATTATTTCTTGCTTTTTGCTCTTCTGGGCTAGAAACAGCTCGGTTAGTCTGATTTGCAAGATTGCCTAATTGTTGGAGGTTTGCATCATGTTCGCCAGTTACCGGAGTAACAGGAGGTGTTGGTGGCGTTTCTGTTACCGGAGCTGTGCCAGACGTACTGATTGTGTTCTCCCTAAAATTGGAAGGTAAAACAGGACCGCTTCCAACGTTGCTGCCAACTGTCTGCCCTAAATTCTCTGGCACAGTCGGAGGAGTGAGGCCGCTGTACTGTAGAGGGTCGCTTTCAAATCCGCTATTTCTCCCGGTAGCTAAGTTGATTGCACTAACAGCAGCTTGGAAGCCTCCAACTTGTTGCCCTGGCTGATAGTTGTTGGTATTTGTCATAGCTGTCAGTCTAGCTGCCGCTTTAGCTACACCTGGGTCCATGCCATAACCACGATATCTTTGTTCGAGATTTGCCGCTTCTTTTCGAACTGAGTCCGGTGCATTTTGATAATGTTGGTTGAGGTAATCCATTGCTTCTGGCGAGCGAGCGACTTCGCCACCCAATGTTTTAAAGTCGCTATTTGTCATCGAGCCCATAGAGTTTTGCAATTGATCCATTGTTGTATATGCATTAGTGGCAGAAACAAGCTCTTGTGCAGACTTAGATAGATTTTGAGATAAATTATCACCCCATGACTGTTTAAAGGATTCGCCACCTTGTCTATTAATGCCATGAGCTAATTGATTGGTAAGTGCCTGAGAATCAGTCTTCCCCCATGAAACATTTTTCATGAATTGCGATACATCACTGGCAGACCATGTTGACGTATCTGTTGCAGACGATTCCGTTTTTCCCTGGGCTTGAGCAGTTAGACCTACAATATCACCACCACCGCCTTTGGCTCCATCCTCTTGAGAAGGTATAGTTGCCAAACCAGTTCCTTTGGAGGGACCTTTAACTGCATTTTTTACTGCTGCACGAGCGGTGCCCATCAGTGGCATTACCATTGCCGCAGCTTCTTTTACATCTAAAGAGCCTGTAGCCTGCATTGCGAACGCGCCTTTTACAGCATCGGCATGTTGATCATCAACTTGAAACTTATCCATGAAGCTTTTAGCTTGTTGATTAACCAACTGGCTTTGTTGAGTGTTTTGTGAACCGATTGTTCGGCCAATGCTAGAAAGACGGGAGTATGCTTGGTCTTGTGATACGCCATGAGAAAAACCTCGGCCAAGGGTGTCTGAGAATGCTTCTGACTTCTGGCTTTGTACTGCCCTTGCTGAGCTAACCCCGCTTCCAATAGATGAGCCAAGAGAAAATGAACTGATCATGCTTTCCGCTCCTGTTGCCATCGTCCCACTAAATTGGTTGTGGTTATATGCAGGTTGACTGTTCATTACTGGGCCTTGATTCAAAGCGTCAGGCGACTGAATTTTCTCATTGACATGATCAGAACCGTTAACCCTGTTAGCTAGACTGGTAAATGCGTATGTTGATCCTGTCACTATGAATAGTGAAATAATAGGAGTGGCTGCTGCTAACATTCCCCCCGTAGCGATCCAGTTCTGTAGAATGTCTCCTGTTGAGGATAATGCATACATTGAGTTTAAGCCTGGTGTAGACAGGCTTGCCATTTCATTAGTCGCTGCTGTATGAATGAATAGGTTTGTTATAGATAGAACTGGCATCCATAGCTGTATCCAGAGAACCGTTTGGAAGTATTTTCCTGCCAACGTCATTCCCATTGAACCCATAACGATGATAAAGCCCATTATAGGAGTTATCGCGTAAACAAAACCTTCAAAGAACGTTAACATCGGTCTGACGACTGACATGAACATAGATTGCTCTGCTGCCCATTGAGTGTTTCGCTGTTGAATCGCTTGGTTAATCATCAATGCAGAACCATAGTCTTGAAGGTCCTGGTATCGTCCGGCAGCTGCTTCATAATACAAAGGCTCTAGTAGAGCGACTTTTGTATATTCTACTGCTGAGGTGGAAATTGCTCCTACTGCTTGTAATGAGTCAGCTATCTTTGTTAGAGCATTTACACCTGTATAGGTAGGATCTACACCAAGTAGATTGTTTAAAGCGTTATTTACATTGGACCCACTTAGGTTATTTAATGCCCCAACAATGCCAACCCCCTCAGCTGTAGACCATGCCTCACTACAAGTAAAATCACCACCATCGGGATTCGACGCGTTTAGATATACACGCGTTCCGTATAGTGAAGAATTGAATTGTAAGGCTTGATCTAAAGGGAGTGTTAGAAGCTCATCTAAGCTCATCAGGTTGAGATCTACTTTTGTTAGCGTACATTCTCTAATGTAATTAGAAACTGAGCGACGAACATCAACATAGCCACCACCTTGCTCTTGGTTTAGGGCTGTAAAAATAGCGCTATCGTACACACCGCGTCTTACATCATTCAGTAGCTTGAGTGTTTCAGAAAAGTGAGTTTCAGTAACATTGGGTACGATAATGCCGTAACCAGTCTCAAATAATTTTGTTAGGGTGTAGCCAACATTCGATATAACACCTCCGGCAAAGCCTATACCAATCGGCACGTTTGCCACAGGACGAACTTGCCCGGTGTAAGCATCTTCAATCTTGACTAATGAAGTCGGTACGAAGAAGCAGGCGTATAGTAGCCACCCCATAAAAATTTGCTGAATATTGATCTGTTTTGCCCCTTGGAAAACAGATTGAACGGTTATCATCACTACACCAATAAGCAACCCAACACTGACCATCTTGGTGAAGTCATTGGTCCCCGTGATCATGGCTACAGCAATTAATATCTGCTCAAGAAATGCTGAGTCGCCAATGGAGTAAATAGTAAATTCAGGCATGAAGTTTTACTCCTTTGTTCTTGGTGCTTTAGTTAGCGTCGATAACATATATTTTTGCTTTCGAACGTTATTTAGGAGGTTGTTGTACTTTTCGATTTGAGAAGAGAGATCTCCATATTGAGCTGTAAGAATTGAGTATTCGGCTCTCATGTTGGCTTGAGATTCACGTAATACTTCCAACGCTTGCTGTTTATAAGGACTATCACTGTTTGATATAGCAATAAATGCAGCTCTGAAAAGCTCATTAGTAAATGAATACATCATTGCTAGAGAAATCGCTCCAGACGACTCTGAGGCAAATAACATTGCAGAGTCTTTAGATAGAACAGAAAGATTTCGGATGATTGCACCTATACCAACAGGTAAGCTAGCTAAAAAGTTTTGCTCGCTAGTTGATAGTGTTCCAGCATTACTAGCAAACTTGAAAATAATACCTGTAGATGTACTTGAACCAATAAGCATATCTTCAATTTGGCTCTTTATGCCTGTGATGTTGACGGTTTTAACACCGCCACCAGTTGCCCCAGCGCTTAGGCAATTTTCAGTATCTGAACCACATGAGTATATTTCAACGTTACTACCAGTGATTAGATCTGAAATTTGGATTTTATTGCCAGGTAAAGTGGTGATTGGTGTCGTTTTTTCCGTAATACTTGCGTGTGAATCATTAACAATATCACCGATTATTACTGTTCCCGTCACAGACATTATGGCTTCTAGTAATGTGTTGTCTCCGTATGTGAACCATGCGTTTGCATTATTTTTCTTCAATTGCTTCCAGATGATATTACCAATCATTTTCTTGTACTCATCTGGGTTGTTTGATTTCAATTGTTCGAGTGGTGTAGAACCGCCTTGCTCTTGCTTAGATGAGAATACATCGTCAAACAGACCCGTTGTGGTAGCTGTAATGGAAGCGTCAGTTTTGTGTTTAACATCGAATGAAGAGGTAGCGTCATTTACGATACCTTGTGCAAGTTGACAAGAATTACCCAAATATTGGTTTAATTGTTGTATTTTCTTTTGGAAGTTTTCTATCCATTTTGCACCATCAGGAAAGACGTTATCCAATGCTAATTGGAATGCGTATCCCTTTGCATTTGCAGCTACCGAACGCAGCAAAGTGACGATTTGTTCTGCGTTAACAAAGCTCAATGAGCCCCCAAATAGGTCAACACCACCACAACCAGCTTTCCATGATGGAGGTGTGAATGACACTAGGTTTTCATTAAATATGCGTGTTTTCGTGGTGTATCGACCACCAGCCAGAACCCCTCGACGCTGTGTTTCAAATACACCTGGTTGAGTGACATTGCTCATTTCATTGAAAAGGGCGTCCATTTCAGACTTTAAGCCGTTAGCTGTAGATATACTCGGTACTGTCCACAGAACGGATGCTACGCAAATAGCGAGAGCTTTCTTCCGCAGCTTGTTCTTTCTGAACATCTTATTTCTCCTTAATTTTTTCGCGGATGAAGTCCATCAATTGTTCCGGCGGGATATAGTTCCCTTTATCATCCGTCATGATTTCTTCTAAGGAAGCCTCACCTGTTTTATCGGTAAGAATTTCCGCAATGTTGTTGTCGGTATTAACCAGTGCTCTTGTTTTGTTGAATTCGTCATCACTGATCCAACCTGCTCGGCGAGCAGTAACTAGAATTCGATTGGCTGTATCTGGAAGTGACATTACCCCTTGCCCAACAGGAGCAAAAATCCCATCTGGTGAAGCTAAGAATAAAGCTGGGTAGGTGACGACACCTAGCTGTTCGGCATGGCCGTTATCTACTTTGAACTCG
This sequence comes from Vibrio sp. 1401, assembly GCF_033340295.1. NCBI lineage: Bacteria > Pseudomonadati > Pseudomonadota > Gammaproteobacteria > Vibrionales > Vibrionaceae > Vibrio > Vibrio sp. 1401. The sequence continues at coordinate 7,568 of NZ_JAWOWF010000044.1, read as the reverse complement.
GGGAAAATGTTTCCTGGGAAAGGGGTGCCGTCAGAAGATACTGCCACGACAGTAAATCCATATCCTTGCTCAAGCATTTTGACTATTGGAGCCTGTATTTCGCACATTTCGCAGTTTGGCTGGTAGAAGAAAAATAGACCCACACGACTTGCTACAGTCCCAAGTAATGTCTGCCTTTCCTTCCCAGCCTTACTATCTACTTGCTGAGATGCGAACGTGGCATAAGGTCTTCTGGACACTTCATCAAGATAAGGATCACCTAAAATAGCCAGTTCATATGCATCTTGCGCTTGTTCTGAACGATCCATTGCGAATCGCTGCATGTAAGCAAAAGCTTTAGCGTTCTCAATGGTTGGGTTATCCCACCAAGCATCTTTGTATTTAGGTAAGTTCTCTCTAAACCACGCAGCAGAAAAATATTCAGGTCCTTCACTCTGGGCCATCTGTTCTTGCTCAGGAGGTGGTGGGGGAGGTTGCACTGCTACTGGCTTAGGTTTAGGTACTTCTTTTTCTTCTGGCTCGACTTCATAGAAAAACCATCCTTCCGCCTTTCTATCGTAAAAGCCGGGCCTACTGTCTTCTGCTACGGAGATATTTGGCATTGAGGCTATCAATGCCAGCGCTAAAGTAGCTTTCTTTAAAGTCTTGTTGTTCATGTCACCACACATATTTTCCCATTCAGGCATATGGTAACGGGGGGGAGGATTAAGGAATGCATCTGAAACCTCCCATTTAGGGCAATTAGGGGAGGTTTTATTGTTGTATTTTTGGTCGATTAGGCTGTTTTTATGTGTTCTGACTGATTGTTAGTTGCTTCTTCCTGCTGAATCTTTTCAAGTTGACGCTTATGGGTGATGTACCTGATCACCATTTCCACTGAAGCGTTAAGCGCAAGTGCTCGCATGGCTCTCGTGCTTGCAACGTAAAGTAGATTGATCTCATCATCCCGTGCCTCAGGTTCTAGCTCGGGGTCCAAAACGTCAGGGAAGTCATCAAATAGTTGGACATAATCCCACTCCAGTCCCTTTGCTCTATGACTGGTAGACACAGTGACATTTGCAACCAATTCGTCTTTTACGGTGTTAAGGCGTAATATCGCAAGATGTTCAGGAAGATCTTCGTAGGCTTCGATAATTGCCATCGCTCTAAACATCTCGTTGTCTTGAGTCGCACGAGCTATCTCGGTGAACTCTTGATAGTCCTCATAATCATTAAGTATCTGCTTGTTTCTGACACGTTCTCTTTCTTCACGTGAGAACCAAAAGATATCTTCCAGATAGTCGATTTGGTAAGACTCTATACCACCAGCCCAGAAAACTTTATGTCCCGCACCTGTGTAGCCCAAAGCAGTTTGAATAACTCCCATTACCGTGCGGTGTAACACAGCATGATGCCCGATATTTTGAGGTAGCATCATAAGAACCTGATCTTTAGCTCCGCGCCCAATTACCGGCTTGGTCTCTCCTTTTAGTTCGAGAAGGGCATTAGCAACCATCGCTACATTAGGCCCAAATCGGAAACTATGTGTGAGGTAGAGTTGATCTGCGTTCGAGAAGCGGGGGTTATTCATCGCATCATTTGCACCTCTGAAACGATAGATTTGCTGGTGGACGTCTCCAACAAGAATAGTCCTTGAGCGCTGCCTAATTACAATGTCACTAGTTACTGGGTTAGCGTCCTGTGCTTCATCAAAGAGGATTACCTGGTATCTCAATGATAAATTGGGGTGAGATAATTGGTACAGCTTTAAGTATCCATCATGAACCATAGGGAAAGGATCTTGAGGTTCACACATCCTCTTCCAAATATCTTCTGCACTTTGAACGACTTCTATTACGTATCTCTCTTGCTTTGTTGTTAGTAGTAATCCAGTATCTGCTCTTTCGAAATGGTCATACAGAATTTGGTCATCTGCGCTGCACATAAATGCATTTAGCGTATCCAGGCAGTCTCTTGCAAGAGTCCAGTTTTTTGTGTTTAACGCTTGTGCTATATCGGTCAGGCGAATGTTTCCCACTAATTTGTGCGCAAACATACGTCCAACAGATGCGAATGCTAGTTGATGAGAGGTTTTGCACGTAACATTTCGGGGAAACTTTTCCGCAGCTTCATCTCTTATCGCTCGGTTGTACGCGATATACAGCATTCTTAGGCGAGGATTAGCAAGAGCATATTTGATGAGGGTTGTTGTCTTTCCCGTGCCAGCATAGGCCCTAACTATCAGTTGGTTTCCTTGATAGTTGGTGATTCGGGCTTGCTCTGGGGTATCAGGTGGTAATGTTTTGTTCATCGCGTGTACTTCACTATGGGAACGCCCCAGAATAAAATCCGGGGCTTACGATGGAATTAGTTGGACGTTTCTTTAAGGTCACGAACTAGCCGCAGATATATATTAGATTGTGCTAACGATGCGAACTCAGTTCCTTCATTGAAATCAATAACTCGCGCTTTCAACTGAGGGTTAACCTTGCTGTCAGGAGTGTTTGACCAATAAAGTACTTTTGGGGTGCTTTTGAATACCTCCAATCTGATCGCAGGAGCTGAGCATGACCTTTCGACAATGGAACCAAGCTCTTTAATGTTGGGTAGTCTCCAGTCAGAGTACCCTAGTAAATTGCTGCTGTTAGCGTCGTCCACAGCTAGTAACGCATCAGACCAAGTAGGAAATGATTTTAGAGTTCCAATGCAGTTATCGGCACTATATCTTTGTCCCATAGTGCAAGTGGTCCACATCAAGCCTGTTGCGGCGTCAGTAACTGTGCCGTCTTTATGTACTGTAAATTGCTCTATATTGGTGGTGGGAGCGATAATATCTGACTTACAAGTCTGTGCGTAAGTTTGAGTTGATATCCCTACAAGACAAAGAATGCTTGCCGCAACGGTTAGTTTGGACTTCATCACTGTTTCCCTCCTCTTGCTAAACGAATGCTCGCCGAGTTGCTTTGTTTATGACACAACTTAGCTTGTCCATTGCTTGAGTCCATGCACCATGCTGTACCTTCACCATTTGAACTCGGGGTTCCAGACCAAATCGGTGCGCCACCTTCGTAGTTATAGAAATAGTCGGTATCGAGCAGTGTTTGACTGTTTTCATAATTGGCAATAGAACGTAGCTCTTCAATGGAAGGTAATCGCCAATCTTTATAGCCACAAACGGCTAGCTCGTTGGCCGCACGAATGTAGTCATCGGTACTACATGATGTGACTTTTACATAGCCAGCGTTATCTGTCGTAGGGAACGCGCATTGTGCCTTATCGTGAACAGGAGCATTACGGTTTTGGAATTCTAGTGAAGCGCCACCAGCACTGCCACCGTCATTAGTTCTATCTTTGCTGTACCAGGTGTATAGGTAGTTTTTAGCTTGCCAGTTTTGATGCCAGTGATAATAAGGGTAAGGAACATAATCCTTTGAGCTTGGGTTTCTGCTGGCACGCCAAGCATCATTTACTAGGGCTTTGAATTCTGCTTCCGAAAGTGAAGATGGAATATCAGTAATTGCATCACCTTTGTTTTCCCAGACGATCCCTGTTCGGTTATCCAAGACACATGACCATGCCGTCGCTGTATGAGGAAGGTGGTTTCCGGAAACGTCTAATTTTGTAAAAGAGAAACCTGCATAACCATCTAAGTAGTTTGGTGAGTCAGTATCAGCGCCAAATTCAGCATCTTGCCCAGGAAGATCATTAGGTGCGCCTTGGGCATCGAAGTCATTCCCATTTACATATCTGGTGACGCCAGTATCGTTTAACACTAAGTCTCCAAGGATAATAACACTGGTCTCAAACTGTTTGCTGAGTGTGGCATTGTTAGCCTCGGTAAGTTTAATTTTTATTGTTTCACCGCCTTCGGGAACGTCATCTTGAACAATATTTAACTCAAGAAACTGCTCAGTAGTTCCAGCCGGGAAAACAATAGTGCTGTCACTGATGACACTATAATCTTGGCCGTTAATAGCTAATCCACTGAGTTCGTAACTGACGCTTACATCTTTTCCTGATGAAGTGTTTAGTTGTAGCGGAATTTTAACGCGACCACTTCCTTCTGATGTGGTTCTGATTTCTGAGGTAAATGATATTTCTGGAGAGGAGTCATCATTGGTGATTGTTACGGTAGCAGTATCTCTCTCTATGCTGGAGGCACCAGAAACATCGAAAATTTGAACGGAGAATGTTTCATCATATTCATCCTTTACATCACCAATGATAGGGATGATCAAATCAACCCGAGTAACGCCATCTTGAAGCTCAAATTCTCCAACAGTTTCCAGGTAATCTTGATCTGATAATGCAGTTCCAGGGGTAGTTCGGTATTTACCTTTAATTACACCATCTTTACCACCGCTACGAGTAACACGCACTTTGGCATCACTGTTACCTGAATTTCCTTCTTTTATCGAGATGTTATCAATTTTAATAGAGCCAGATTTTGTTCCTGGGTTGGTGTTTGTATTGGAACTACTTCCTCCATCTTCTCCACCGGAACCACATCCGCTTAATGCTGCAATCAAAGCAATTGCCAATGCTGAACGTTTCATTAATGTATTGCCCTCTTTAATTAGACCTGTTTGAGGTTTCCAGTCTAATAGGGTAGGTGCATAGATTATGACTCTGTATCAGCCCATTTTGGGCAAATACGTCGCAAAGGTTAGAGACTTCGTGTAATGGTCCATTTTGGGCAGTTTGGGAGTGGAAAAATGGAGTAACGAAAAGGAAAATCTAATCGTCAATTTGGTTTCGCGCTGAAAGATGCTCAAATCTCTGACCAGTCCTTCGACTAGACCGCCCTGTGAAAAAGGTGTTTTTATCTAAACCAATATGTTTCGTGTAAACCGGAGCGATGTTAGGTAATCAGGGCATCCTATAAACTCGCTCTATTGGAGTTGACATGAAAAACCTATCTAATGACGTAACTTTTGCCTCTAAAGAGGCTGCAAATTCATTTGCTGATAACCTTTCCTCAGTTTTGAAACAAGACCATAGCATCTCGCTCAAACCAATAAAACTGCTTCACGCCACGGCTAAATGTCTCGGGTATAAAAACTGGAATCACTGGTGTGGCTCTGCATTTAGCTCCAAATCTGATCTCATGTATTTATCAGGTGATAATGGGGATGATGAATTCTTTGTTTCTCATGAGGAGCGCACTCCAATTCAGTTCTTAGATGCGTCTTGTATTGATGAAGTTAGAGCTAACGATAGCGAAATAGCTTATTTATGTGGTAGTAAGGTGCTGTCTACACTAGAAAAAGCTATCGAGCATATGAGGCCGGATGACGAGTACGACTTCCATATCGAAAACTATGGAGGTGTGATCCATTCATTTGTTGTTGCCAAGCGTTTTATGATGACTCACGAAGAGATCGCGGAGCGAGCAAAGTTATCCATTTTATCGCAATTAAAGCGTGAACCTGATTCTTATGAACTGAAAAAACAATCTCAGCTTGATTATTTTGGGGTCTATGATAACCCTCGTCTTAATACACTTTACTACCGTCTCGATAATGCCATTGGTGCTTTTTTTAATGAGGAACTGGAGCACAGCATTGGCTTTCACTATTTTTCTCCCGTGGAGCAATTCGCTTACTTTGATAGTGAAGGCAATCATAAGGTAATGGATCGAGATGAGCTTATGGAATTTTTAAGTTCTATTGAAGGAAACATCCCTGTATTGGCTGGTGTTTACAGACCTCTCTTTGGATAGGCTCCACTATCAAATTGCGTAATTACCAACCATCCGGAAATTCCGGATGGTTGGATTTTGAACAGATGGATTTTGGTTCCCTCATCTATGAGGGAACCAAATTTATGTGTGTGAATGTATCAGTTCTCTGCCTGATTGCCCTCAACGGGCAGTTCTACAGTGTGTCATTTGATATGTACTTGCTATCATTCTGGGGTCATTACGATTTCGCGCTGAAATATGCTCAAGTCCTTGACCAGTCTTTTGACTAGACCGCCCTGTGAAACAGGTGATTTTATCTTTGCAAATGTCTAACCGTGTTAATGCAGATTCATTTAACTGGGGGCTTGGCAGGTAATCAGGGCAACCTTTCATAGATACCCCGTTAATTTGGAGTTGCTTTAATATGAAAACTACCACGATATCGTTTGGCTCGAAATCAAACGCTGAATATCTCGCAAGAAAACTGTCATCAACATTGAAAGATGATTTTAATGTTTCGCTGAAACCAATCAAACTCCTTCATGCACTAGCTAAGGCTCAGGGTTATAAAAATTGGAACCACTGGGCTGGGGCTGGGCTTTCTGAAAATACAGATCAAGCTTTAACTGAGCGACCACCTATCGCTTATGACTTAGATCTTCCTGTGCCTTTTTTAAAACGAGCTCCGGTTGATGCGAATCCTGACGCGGCAACATCCTATATAGTTGAAATATTGGATATTAATCTTTTTGACTCAGTACGAGTTATGTCAAACGAATTATCCGCCGAGCTTTGTGAGAGGAGAAGAAAAGCATACTCGGAAAACCCCAGCATCACAGCAGGTTCAATGACTGTGTACACAGTGGTTATAACAGGCAAACGCTACACTAATGGACGCGGAGGTTATTGGTACTATGACCCTGAGGTTAAGTATTTTCACCTTCCAAAGGATTCTGATTCAGGTACTTTTGTCACTGAAAAATATTTGAATGAATTGAGGAGCGTTCAGTCCAATACAGTTGTCGAAATGATGCCGCCTGAATACGATGGTTTAGGTCATGCTGTTATTTGCGACAAGTGTGGTTTGAATTACGTGCCAAACTTGGCTGAGGATAGAGTTCTACATCATCAGTTCTGTACTCTATTGTCTTCTGCTAGTGAGTATTTCGGGAGACCTTTGTTTACTTATGAAATGTTTGAAAAGGCCAAATCCGTTCAATTGAACGATCCTAATCCAACTATCGCTGACCAAGCTGCTTTATATAAAAACAAATTGTGGGGATATTTTTCTCGCTCAGTGCAAGCCTGGATGAGGCAACGTGATTTTAAGGAACATCCTCCCTTTTTTGTTTACTCACAAGCAATGATAGCTTCGGACTTGGATGATGGTCACGTGTCTCATGATGTAGCTCAGTATGTTGCTAAAGATATGGGAATTGAGCATCTTGAACAATCTCCAGCAATGCCAAGCGGCTCATCGTATTGGGCTATTGACGACAACATCTAACAATCCTTAAAAGCATCAGTTGTTCGGTTTAACCGAACAACTGATATCAATTTCTTCTGTCTTCGTTTTACGTTGAATCTTCTTTATTTAACTTTTTGGGAGCTATCTGCTCTATTTGTCGGCCAGCGAACGTGCCAAGGATAGTTGAGCTTTGTTTGTCCGAGCGTTGCTTTCTCTCCACTGCGGCCACAAACGAAGCGATCTGTCCAGCCTTGAAGGGTTCATCTTGTACCACGATGATCGGCAACGGAGCAGTCATGGTTTTCTGCCCAGAGAGTTTTACCACATTGGGGTTCTAGGGATTTTCCCCTCTAAAAAGACTTAATCCTCTGTAGACCACACCAATAAATGGCTGCGGAGGTGGGTTACTACTTATAAGTGTGGCAAATTAGGTAAATA
>NZ_JAWOWF010000043.1:0-45534 GCF_033340295.1 Vibrio sp. 1401 | reverse complement strand
AAACTCAGTATATTGTTTAATAATTATTCAATTTCGGACGACTTGGTTTTCTGTCCGAATTACGCAACAAAGCCTATGTTTCTATCAAATGTTTCATCAAACTTACGGGCTAATTCTGAGACTCTAGAGTCAAATTCTGATAGATATCTAATAATATCAAAACGTTTGTACTCTAAACTACTTTTAACCAAGCTTTCATATTGAGTTCTACCAAATGATGATATGGGCTTCTTCTCATAGTCTTGTGGTAGCCAATTCTTGGCATAATTTGAGCGTTTATTGACTTTTTCCCTTGCTTCTCTTAACCGTTTTTTGTCTTCAGCAACATCCATTCTAAATATGTCGAGGGCAAATTTCCCTCCTGACGGTAAACCATAGCCAATTTCGGCACCAGCACCAAAAAACAATGATACTTTACTCATTAACTCGCCCTTTTCCAAATATGAATCTTGAATGTCTTCAACAAACAGGTTTTCGATAGACATATTTCAAGCTGATCTTTAGCACACAATCATATCAACACGCTGCATAAGAAAGATATTCCAGCATGCGCATACTTGCCAAAAATTGTGAACTGATAACGTTTGGGCCGGGATGATTACTAGTTAATTTTCTATAAAGTGGACACTAACCCTTAAGTAAAAACTTTTATTAGGTTTCGCGTCCGCTTCATCACGCCCCACCAGACCGGACACAGACAAGAGACCCACAGCAATTCAGCCTTGGCTATATTGGCACGTAAATCACGCACAGTTCATCAGCACAGGAGATTCTTGACACTTTAATCGCACAGGAAATCTGCACAGAGAACAGGAGATAGACAGGAGGTAGGTTTGAGGAGAAGGCTTACCCTGAATTTCAGGTACAAAAAAACCAGCATTAAGCCGGCTTGATATGATTTTTACTGATTACGACACCGCAATTTTTCTAGGATTTTTAAATCCCTTGTGTCTACCAATTCCACCACCAGGGCAACGCAATCATGCGATGGGTTAGACACCATCTATCTCGCGACCTTTGCCGTGAGAACGAGGCGTACTTTAACGGATTAATTTATCTGGTCAACAAAAAATTAGTCTTTTTTATTCAAATGGTTAAAAAGACGACTCTAACGAACAAAGGGCGATCATTTTGCTTATTTGATCATCAATACGCTTTGCTTTCGTGCCTTTTAACCTTCTCATTTTATATCAATGAAGAGCCAACAAATCGCGCAAGGTAACAGTATGGGTATAAACTTAACGTGTATTTCAGAGAACAAAATAGCGCTCATCATGTTTCGAAAACCATCATTTCACTTACCCTTACATGCCGACTCCGAACTCGACTTCGTAGTGCCCCACTTCTTCCTTACTGAATTTGATTATGCACGCTCTCTGGAGCAGGGAGTCATCGACGACTTGGATCCTGAATATACACACCAATATCGCGTCACACTGAGGCGCATACGCTCACTATGCTCACTACTTCGCGAACTGATCCCTCCTTTTGAACAGCGTATTTTGAAACCTCATTTAAGAATAATGATGAAGAAAACAAATAAGCTGCGTGATTTGGACGTATTTATCTTGGACAAAAACCAATACATTGAAATGCTCCCAAATCACAAATCGTCTCTTGAGCAACTTTTTTGCTTTATAGAATCTGAACGTGCTTACGAACAAGCAAAAGTTACGCGTTGGCTAGATACACAAGAATACACAACGCACTGCACTTTGATCAGGAATAGTATGTTGCGAAGTACGCAACACGAACCAGTGGATAGCAACGTACCTGCGTTACTTTTCGCAAGCCAAAAAATCTCCGTTCAATTTAAAAAAGTTGATAAAGCACGACGCAAAATCTCGGACAAAAGTCGTGACAGCGTGATTCATTCGATGCGGATAAAGTGCAAAGCGCTTCGTTATTTGTTAGAAGGATTTTCCACGCTCTATCCTTCCCAACAGCACAAAAACAACGTGAAACAACTAAAACTATTGCAAGACAAGCTCGGTGACTTTAACGACACTTCAAGTCAAATTGAATTTTTCGCACAACTCAAAGAAACAGCAAATCTCAATAAACAAGATCGTAAGGCTTTGAAAAAGCTAATTAACGTGCTTAGCGAACATCATGAACTCTCTCGCCAAACCATCTTGACGCATTTAAGGCAGTTTGAGTCTTTCATTCGCGATACCAATACACAGAATCTCTATCGGCTCTAAATCAAGGTTCACGTATTTTTAATATTCATTAATTACAGTCAATCGTTAGGCTCCACTAAGAAAGATAACGTGAAACCATTAAAACGATACCAATACGAGCGCTATGCGGTGCTTTGTAATCTCGCCTACCCTCGCGTCTTCAGGCAAACTCAATACGGGTTCGATCCTAATGGGCAACGAGTCATTAGAAATGAACACGGTAAGATTATGATTCGCGTGCTCTGGAGTAAAAAACAGAGTGAAGTGGTCGTAGTGATTAAAGGCTCACACAGTATCAGTGATTGGTTGTTGAACTTCGCGATGTGGACGAGAAGCTGTCGAAGGTTGGGACTAAACTATCGCATTCACGCGGGTTTCTATCATCTGTTGTTCCAAGAAAGTTTACCGAGCCGGAATGAAGATCGGTTAGGGTTGACCGTGATCGAACGCCTCGAAGGTATCGTTGTACCGCTCATTCTTAGGGGAAAAAGAATCACTATTACTGGCCACTCTTCAGGTGGCGCGATTGGCAGTGTTTTTGCTGACTATATTGAGAAAAAATACCCAAAAAGCATTAAACGCGTGGTCACTTTCGGACAGCCCGCTGTCGGGGATTGGACGTTTAAGAAACGCTACCGTTTGGGGCACAAAACATACAGGATTTGTTGCGACATCGACATCGTGACCTTTATGCCGCCCGTACCTTTTTTGTATTGGCATGTAGGCAAAATGCTATGGTTATATAACGGGAGAATATACGAGAACACCCCAACGCTCATACGGCTTGGGCGCTCCTTATTTAGTTGGTTAATGCGACCGTTCTCTTATCACTTTATGAGTAAATACATTCGCGACAAAGACTTTTTTGATGAACGCTGAGTTAAACATCCGAAAGGTATGACGTACAGACACGAAAAAGCCGGACTTCGCCGGCTTTACGATTAAGTGGTGATCTACAGAGAGGCAATTTCTTTTTCAAGTTGATATTTGTTATCTGTGACAATTCGCTCTAACACTTCAACACGTCGCTTCAAGTCACCAATTTGCTTGTTAAGGTTATCTTGTTCTTCTCGGCTCATCGTATTACGTTCAGATATCTCCAACGCTCTTACTTCTTTACGATGGTTCAAGATTAACTTTATTATCCCGCCCCCAAATATGGCACCGAACACAATAGCCACAACCAATACATCAGCAATAGATTCCATTCTTTATCTTCCTCTAGATTATGCTCAAATATAAGTTACTCATTTGTAGAATGAATATCAAATAACACATTGATTCATTGAAAAGTTTTATTAAGAATTGCCTACTCTGTATCAAAATCACAAGAATGGATTATTCAACGCCAACCCAAACCGAGACAGATCCGCCGTTTACTGGGAACTCAGCCCAACCATTCGCATCAGTCCAAACTTCTTCAGTTCGGATACCCAACTTGTCTACGTAGCGAGCACTTGGTTTACCCGTATACATCCACTTCGAGCCGCCTGGTCCATCGCTCATGATCACGGCCATTGAATGTGGATGCTCTGCATCACCTTCTCGAGTCCAACCAATTACGTCCCAGTGGTCGAGATAAGAATGTTGTTTGCCATACGCATAATCTTTACGCAGTGTTACTAGCTCTTCAATGTAAGGCACTTTGACCATATTGATGTCATGCCCTTTATCACTGTACTGCGCGCCGTAGTAATCTGCATAAAACACGGATGGATAACCTTCTTCACGCAATAAGATAAACGCGTAAGCGAGCGGCTTGAACCACCAATCAACGGTTGATTCCAACGCCTGCAAAGGCTGAGTGTCATGGTTTTCTACTAAGGTAACCGCTTTGACTGGATTGTCCTTCATCAGCGTACCATCCATGATTTGACGCATATCGTAGCTACCACCCGATTTAGACGCATTATAAAAGTTCATATGTAACGGTGCATCAAACAAAGACATGCTGCCAGAGGTTTTGGTGATAAAGTTATGCAGCTGATTCACATCGTAGTTCCAGTACTCTCCGACCGTGAATAGTTCTTTCCCTGTTTTCCAACGTAGGTGATCAATCCATTCTTGCAGGTATTGATATTTGATGTGCTTCACCGCGTCCATTCTAAACCCATCAACACCAGTCATGTTGATATACCACTCACCCCAGTCTTTCAGCTCTTGCTTCACTTCAGGGTGATCCATGTCTAGATCAGCGTACATAAGGTAATCGTAGTTGCCTTTTTCCGAGCTCACTTCCCAATCCCATGCCTTACCCTCACCTTTGAATTTGAAGATAGCTTTTTCTTCGCCAGCATCGTCCCAGTCCACGCCATCAAAGTGGTACCACGTCCAATGAAAGTTTGAGTACTTATCGTTGCGCCCAGGGAAATCAAACTCTACCCACGCTTCAATCCATTTATCACCAAGTTCAATATTTCGGTTGTTCCAATCGACTCGCTTGGTGTCGACCCAGGATTTACCATCCGCACCGCCGCGATGGTTGAACACCACATCGCCATAAATCTGGATATTGTTTTTATGGGCAGTATTGATGGCGCTTAGGTACTGATCTTTGGTGCCATACTTGGTGCGCACCGAACCTTTTTGATCAAACTCTCCCAAATCGTACATATCATAAACGCCATAACCGACGTCGTTGCTACCACCAGCACCTTTATAGGCGGGCGGTAACCATAACGCAGTAAAGCCGTTGTCAGATAGTGCCGAAGCGTTGTTTTCAACTTGTGTCCAGAGTGCACCGTCATTTGGCACATACCAATGGAAATACTGCATCATGGTGCCATTTTGTGCCGCCATTACAGGCGAACTGAGCAACAAAGTTAAGGGTAAAAGTGTAGGTTTAAGGTTGAATGTTTTCATTATTTTTCTCTCACGTTAAGGACTAGAATCCTCCTTTCTGCATATACGCACCAAGCGATACTAACTATGACGCTAGCTAGGTTGCTGCCTGTAATACAAAAAGTTCGGATTACAATCGAAGAGAAACTATCACCAATCACACTATACAATTATTGAGTTGTCTAACATTTATAAAATCAATGATTAGCGCGTTAAAAATATTGAATGGTGATCAAAACATGGGAGACTTTAGGAAAGCGCGAAGGGTTACGAAAAGGTGGACTAAAAACGAAAAAAGCCAGTCATTTAAGACTGGCTTTCGAAATAGTGGAGGCGCCTCCCGGAGTCGAACCGAGGTCCACGGATTTGCAATCCGCTGCATAGCCACTCTGCCAAGGCGCCTTTCTGATTTTTTATCTCTGTCACCAAAGATTTTGATGGTGCCCCGGGCCGGACTTGAACCGGCACAGCGCGAACGCCGAGGGATTTTAAATCCCTTGTGTCTACCAATTCCACCACCAGGGCAACGCAATCATGCGATGGGTTAGACACCATCTGTCTCAGCGACCTTTGCCGTGAGAACGAGGCGTACTTTAACGGATTAATTTATCTGGTCAACAATAAATTTTATCTTTTTGATTTAAGTGCTTAAAAAGCGATCTGCCTAGTATATTTGGCGTTCAATTAGACCAATAAGCACCCGTTCCCTTTCATTAGCTATAAAGTCATACGCATACTAGTGCCCGAAACTGCTTCGAGGTAAACACGCGACTATCAGCTATGAACGCTGATCTTTTCACCGCTGTAACATCTGTAACAATTTGATTCCCTACTCTTGGCACGACTGCGTACAGAACATCATATTTTGTTACCGATAACTTTATATCGAATGTGGTCGTACCTTTATAAAATCATTGACTTTTTTTATTTTCAAACAAAGCTCAATTCATTATCGAAAATATCAATAAATAATGGTACGTTACACGAGTTGCAGTAATTTAATGGACATATATCACATATAAGGATGTGGTTTACTTTGGCGACACAACATAAGAAAAACAAGGTATATCACTAATGTCTATCAAGAATCTTTCTATAGCGAAAAAGATATCGCTATCGTTTTTACTCATTGCCATCGTCAACATTGCATTTGGCGTGTTTTTATCTACAGAGCTCAAAAGCATCAAATCTGAGCTTTTAAACTATACCGATGATACGCTTCCTGCAATGGAAAGGGTCGATTCGATTCGAGATCATTTGTCTCGCTGGCGCCGAGCTCAATTTGCTGCGTACACTTATGAAGACGCAGACCAAGTCAAAACTAAAATTTCTAACAATATTAGAGAACGCGAAAAGATCACTAGAGAGCTCAACGCTTACGGTGAAACTATCTGGCCTGGCGAAGAGCAGCAAACTTACCAGCGTCTTATGCGTCAATGGAAAAAGTACTTGGTTACTATGGACCAGTACAATGAAGCGATGCTAGCTAACGACAAAAGCAAGGCCCACCCTATTTTGGCGAACTCTTTGTCTGCTTTCGAAGCGGTTGACTCAGAGTTAGGCGAACTCATCCGTCTCCTTAAAGAAGCTATGGACAGCAACAAAACTCACATCCTGTCCTCTGTAAATGGATTGAGTAATTCTTCAATTGCAAGTAACGTGATTATTCTACTGATCATGGTAGGCATGACATACGTGCTGACTCGCCTAATTTGTGGCCCACTTAAACTTGTTGTTGAGCAAGCAAATGCCATCGCGACAGGTGATCTATCAAGTGACATTGACCGTAAAGCAATCGGCAATGACGAGCTTGGTGAACTGGCAGACGCGACCACTAAGATGCAAGATGACTTACGCCAAGTTATCGATAACGTGATTGCTGCAGTTACTCAGTTAAGCAGCGCTGTCGAAGAGATGAACCAAATCTCCGATATTTCTGCGTCTGGTATGAAAGATCAACAGCTGCAAATTACGCACATCGCAACAGCAATGACAGAAATGAAAGCGGCCGTAGCCGATGTTGCTCGTAACACTGAAGACTCAGCGAACCAAGCTAACGAAGCAAACCGACGCACACAACACGGTGTTCGTGAAACCCAAGGTATGGTTGACGCGATTCAAGAAGTTTCAAACGTAATTGGCGCTGCAGGCGATACCGTAGCAGAGCTTGAACAGCAATCGAATAAAATTAACGTGATCGTGGATGTTATCCGCGACATTGCCGATCAAACCAACCTACTTGCACTTAATGCAGCCATTGAAGCGGCGCGTGCTGGTGAGTCTGGTCGTGGCTTTGCCGTCGTTGCAGACGAAGTTCGAACTCTTGCCGGCCGTACGCAAGATTCAACGAGTGAAATCACTTCGATCATTGAGCAGCTACAATCACTTGCAAAAGACGCAAAATCAGCTACTGAACTTTCTAGAACCAGTATCTCAGAATGTGCAGAACAAGGCATTCAATCAAAACAGCTGATGAGCGACATTGAGCATTCGATTTCGGACATCTCAGACATGGGTACCCAAATCGCCACGGCTTGTAACCAGCAAGACTCTGTTGCGGAAGAGCTTAACCGCAGCATTGAAAACATACATTTGGCATCTCAAGAGGTCTCGCAAGGTTCGGAGCAAACCGCACAGGCGTGCCGCGAACTAAGCCAGCTATCCATTTCTCTTAAAGATGTAATGAGCCGCTTTAAACTGAGTTAAACTCAGTGGATACCTTAGTAGATATCAAATCAATCCCGATTTGCTTAAATTGAATGTCATCACTGAGGTATATTTAGGTATATATTAAATCACTATCTTAATAAACGCTCCAAAGCACCACTTGGAGCGTTTTACTTCGTCAGGTACTTTCCCCAAGTACTCAATAACATAACCAATACAAAAAACGCGTACGGAGACTTTATGCGCTTAAATAAAACCTTACTATCACTGACTATCGCTGCTGCAGTCGCGGTTCCTGTAATGCAAGCCACTGCCGCTCCTCTTCAAATTAGCAATACAGCAGCAAAAGCAGAGCAAGTTCAAGGTGCTAACGCTTGGCTAGAAATAAACTTAGGTCAGTTCCGCGATAATATTGAGCAGTTTAAATCGCACATGGATGGCAAAACGAAAATCTGCGCCGTGATGAAAGCCGACGCATACGGCAATGGTATCGCAGGCCTGATGCCGACTATTATCGAGCAACAAATTCCTTGCGTTGCCGTTGCAAGTAACGCCGAAGCACAAACTGTTCGCGACAGTGGCTTTAAAGGCCAACTTATGCGTGTACGCTCAGCGGATATTGGCGAGATTGAAGCCGTAATCGACCTAAATGTCGAAGAGTTGATAGGCACAGCAGAGCAAGCTAAAGCACTGTCTAAACTAGCCGAGAAAGCTGGTAAAGAAATCAAAGTTCACCTTGCTCTGAACGACGGTGGTATGGGACGTAATGGTGTTGATATGACGACAGAAGCGGGCAAGAAAGAAGCGCTAGAAATCGCTCAACAAGCTGGCGTTAATATTGTTGGTATCATGACTCATTTCCCTAACTACAATGCAGACGACGTGCGCCAAAAGTTAGCTTCATTCAAAGACAGTTCTGCATGGCTGATTAAAGAAGCGAATCTAAAACGCGACAACATTTTACTGCACGTAGCAAACTCTTACACCGCGCTTAATGTTCCTGAGGCGCAGCTTGATATGGTTCGTCCTGGTGGCGTTTTATACGGAGACTTACCAACTAACCCTGAGTACCCTTCTATCGTGTCTTTCAAAACACGCGTGGCATCCGTTCACCACCTGCCAAAAAATAGCACAGTCGGTTACGACAGCAGCTACACAACAAGCAAAGAAAGCTTAATGGCGAACATTCCTGTTGGTTACTCTGATGGTTATCCACGAAAAATGGGGAATACGGCAGAAGTTCTGATCAATGGCCAACGTGCAAAAGTTGCGGGCGTTGCTTCAATGAACACCACAATGGTAGATGTTACAGGTATCAAAGATGTTGAGCCTGGTTCTGAAGTTGTTTTGTTTGGCTCCCAACAAGGCAAAACGATTTCAGCTGCTGAGATGGAAAAACACGCAGAAGTCATCTTCCCTGAACTATACACGGTTTGGGGAAGCGCGAACCCTCGTGTCTACGTAAAATAAACCTATTCAGTTATTCGTAACAGAGCGAAAAAGCGAGCCTCGTGCTCGCTTTCTTTCTTATTTACTAATCTGTACTAGCTCGTGATGTTATCAATTAAACAGAGCTTACTATTTCTGTTGTTTTATTCTCCTTTAGCACTACCAAGCGCGACTCTCAACACTCTGTTTCTTAAAGCCGCTTGGATGGCTCAATTTTATATAGCACTTAGAGTTTGAAAGCCCCTCCAATTGATGTTAAACATGAAGTTTACAAAAGAATAACAAACACACTCGTATGGCACTGCCCCTTTGCCTGCTAGCTAGGTATCTCTATGACAGAAAATACTCAACATCTTCAACGCTCCTCCACTGAGTTGCACGAATTTAATCGGCTTGACGTCTGGAACGGCTTCACCCAACTTTTACCCCTCTCTATGTTCGTGGTCATATTTGGCCTCGCTTTCGGTGTTGCTGCGGTACAGACTGGACTAGATGTATTTCCCACTATGTTGATGAGCACACTGGTCTTCGCCGGTGCTTCACAATTTGCCACGTTAGAAATGTGGGGAGCGGAAGTCCCTTTCATTCCAGTACTTATTACTGTATTTGCGATTAATGCTCGTCACCTCTTGATGGGAGCCACACTTTATCCATGGTTACGACAACTCCCACCAACAAAACGTTACGGTGTAATGCTGGTAGCATCAGACGCTAACTGGGCAATGGCACTCAATGCATTTGGTAGAAAAGAACCAGGCTTTGGCTTGCTTGTTGGTGGCGGCTTAGCGATGTGGTCTTTTTGGATTGTGGGCACCTGGATCGGCATTTATTTTGGTAGCGCAATCAAAGATCCGGTGGGCCTCGGGCTCGATATGGTTATGGGATGCTTCCTGCTGTCTATGGTGGTGGCCGGGCCGAAAGACTTAAGAATCTTTGCGATTTGGGCCATAGCAGCAGCCTCTTCTATGTTGGCGTATTGGTATTTGCCAGAGAATAGCCACGTAGTGGTTGGCGCCATTACTGGCGGAGTATTGGGTGCTTGTTGGAAGGAGAAGAAAGCATGAACATCGAAACAACCATAGGTGGCACACTGCTTATCATCATCGCTATGGCGTTAGTCACGCTCATAACCCGCTGGGGCGGAGTGTATGTTATGTCATTCATTCCAATTAGCGAACGGGTTCAACGTTTCATTACTGCGATGTCAGGCTCCGTACTGGTTGCCCTTTTAGCTCCGCTAGCAGTAGAGGGTGATAATGGTGCTAGAGCAGCACTGTTTTCTACTGCTGTTGTCATGTTCATCGTGAAAAAGCCTCTACCAGCAATTGCAGCAGGCATCATCGCCGCCGCCGCGGTACGTGCTCTTTAGTCGCTGTTTCAACGCCGATACCAGTCATCAATAAAAGACCCAAAACACAAAGCCCTGATGTCACAAGTGTCATCAGGGCTTATCTTATGCTCATCATTTGAACGATGAACAACGATTATTAATCATAGTGAGACAGCACATTACGCACAGCAGTTACAATTGCGCTTATATTTGTCCATTTTACCAATACCAGGGTTAAAGGTATTGGTTGGGTCTAATTCGTGGTAAAACTTCTGCAACGAGTTTTCGGCTTCATACAAGTGACCCACATTATGTTCTGCTGGGTATTTGGCACCACGGCTATTGAGGTGCTCTAGCATCAGCTTTTTCATCAACTTCGTGTCAGTCCCTTTTTTGAAAATGTAATCTTGATGGAAGACGTAACACATAAAGTGACCATAATAGAGCGCTTGAACAAGGTGCTTACTCACCTCTTCAGGCAAAGTTTCTAGCCACTCTTCATCATTGCGTCGCAATGCAATATCAAGTGCAACGATGTCTTCTACGTCTTTTCGGTGAATCGTCTCGTAACGAATTGCTGCACCTGCTGCTGCAAAGCGATGTAAATAAGCTTTTTTACCCTCTTCCGGCGTACACTCGAAGAAATCACAGTCGTCTTCAACAGCCCAAACTTCTTTGAGGTATTTTTGTGCTTCAGCAATACCACCATCACTCATTTTCAATACCAGGTGATGCTCATACTTGTCACGGAAATCCAGCATTCGCTCTGGTAAGTGTTGTGGGAACAACTTGCTCGCGTAGTACAAAATGGTGTCTGGCAGATATTTACTGACAAACGGGATGCGCTCTAAGAAGTTTTCTACCTTAGCTTTGAGTGCAAACATTTTTGGCAGCTTATCTGTGCCTAACAAGTCGATTGATAAGAACACATCCTTGCCGTACTTCTCTGCCATGTTGAAGATATCTCGATGCAAGTATTCTCCCATCTCAGGCAAGTTATCAAACGTAGATAAGAAGTCTTTTCGCAACTTCGTTAGTTTCGCAGGGTCATTGGTGCCAAGGTAAAAAACCTGCTCTTTTTCGGGTACTGGGTAGCTGTCAACCCGAACGGCAAAAACACCCAACTTGCCAGCGCAGCCACTGGCTTCAAATAATCGGCGTTCATCGGCATTAAAGCGAGAAGGAATGTCAGAAGTCACGTCTCGAACACGTTCATCGTATTCCTTGTCTGATGCCATTCGCTCATCATGAATTATCTTCGCTGGGTCAAAGTTCCCTTCTTGCAGATTTGTTAGAATTTCTTCTGGCGTTTCACCTAATCCTTCAATACCAAGGTGGTTCACCAAATGTAACTGGCCTTGCTTATCGACCTGCGCGTAGATCGCCAGTTCCGTATAAGCAGGACCACGCTTAACTAGCGCACCGCCTGAGTTATTAGCGATACCACCGACCACAGTGGCACCTAGCGATGAAGAACCGATGATAGAATGCGGTGCTCGATTCACTGCCTTCAGCTCTTTTTCCAAAGAGTGTAAGCTCGCACCAGGCAAGCAAACCGCCTGCTTACCACCATCTAATAAGTGAATCTTCTTGATTTTGGTAATATTGATCACAACCACATCGCGATCATAATCATTACCACTCGGAGCTGAGCCCTCTGTTAAACCTGTTTTAGCCGCCTGCATGATAATGATGCAGTTTGCTTCAACACACTGTTTAATAATCTTCCATTGTTCTAGAAGAGTGTTAGGAAACACGATAGCAAGCGCATTACCACTACCCGAACGAAACCCCGAGCGGTAATATTTCGTTTTAACCTCGTCGGTTAGAACATTTTCTTCCCCCACGATGGTTTTAAATTCTTCAATCAGCTGCTTTTGTTTCATATCCGTATCTCTAGTTATTGTACTTCGCTCACAACACCGCTTAGCGGCAGGCATGGCGTTTGAGCCACTATAAGCAGTCCATTTCTCTGCGTCTATGTCAGGCGGACGAACAATACGTAATCAATAAACAACAAACAAAATAATTCTTTATTTTTCTGTTACTTATCTTTCACATTTGAGAAATTTAACGTAAGAAACAGACCGTTTCTTAAAAGAAACAATAGCAAAACCATTTGTTAACAGTTGTGCGGGGTATCTTGTTATCAATATTAGTGAAGAAAACGAGGAGAAGCGTAAGCTCCTAAATTTAAGAGGACTCTTAGAAATGAAGATGGAAACATAAGCTCAACACCAACATAACGATCGGTGTTGAGTTATTGGCTTAAAATCGATGGTTTTGACTTTGAAAGCTTGTGTATAGATGATCGATAAAGATCTTAATTTTTTCTGGTTGCTGACGAGTGTAAGGGTACACCGCATAAATACCCAAACATTTGGCTGTTTCGTCTTTAAATAACTGAATCAGACTGCCTTGCTTTAAGTCTTCATAAACCAATACACGCGGCACATAGATGATTCCCTGCCCTAACAGCGCCACATTTCTCAATACAGAAGAATTGTTAGTACAGAGGTTACCGTCGACGGTGATTTGATATACCTCGTCTCCATCTTTAAACGCCCACTCATGCGCTCCGGTTTCTTGGTAGGAATAGACTAAACAATTGTGTTTAGCCAAGGCTTGAGGTTGTTTAGGTATGCCATGTTTAGCTAGGTATTGGGGTGACGCGCAAATGATCCAATTTGCATCCACCAGCTTTCTTGCAATCAGACTAGAATCTGGCAACACACCCGTTCTAATTGCCAAATCAAAACGTTCATTCACGATATCGACGAAACGATTATCTAGATCCATATCGATATTGATGTCTGGGTATTTCTGATTAAATTCATTAATCACTTGAGGAAGAATTAATTCACCAGAGATAGTAGGCACCGAAATTTTAATGTTTCCAGATAAGTTTTTACCTAAACCCACAATGGATTCTTCCGCCGTTGCCACCGCTTGATAAACCGCTTTTGCATGAGTAAAAAACGCTCGTCCTGCTTCAGTCAACGTTAGCGTTCGCGTTGTTCGGTAGAGAAGCTGTACACCAAGCTCTTGTTCAAGCTTGGCAATCCGTTTACTGACGACCGATTTGGTCAGTGACATATGTCTCGCGGCAGCACTGAATGAACCTTGCTCGATCAAGTGATAAAAAATGATGTAATCGTCGGTATTTCTCATGCGTCGTCGTCAAATCCTTTGGAAGCCCGTATTGTAAACTGAAATTGGCTGAGGTGCGAAACATCGGGTCACACTTAATATCAGAAACTCGTGACAGAGATGGGGTTGCTAAGCTCACAGGTAATGAAAAAGAGATGGTGTGAATTTATCAGTCTTCAGATACAAAAAAACCAGCTTTCGCTGGTTTTAAGTTGATGCACTTGGCATCGAGATACCGCCATGGCCATATCTGAATAATTTGGAGCGACACACGAGGTTCGAACTCGTGACCTCAACCTTGGCAAGGTTGCGCTCTACCAACTGAGCTAGTGTCGCATTTATTCTCGAAAGCCATTCGCTCTCAAAAGAATAATGGAGGCGCCTCCCGGAGTCGAACCGAGGTCCACGGATTTGCAATCCGCTGCATAGCCACTCTGCCAAGGCGCCTTTTTATTACGCTTCAGGGCTCTACCCCGTTGCGTTGGTGGCTACTTTACGGATTGAGAGAAGATAGTCAAACAAAAACATTTCATTTTCTGTTCGTTTGATTTCTTTTAAGTCAATTCGACCAAAGTTCGATCTTATTGGCTTAAAACGAAGCAATATAAATCTCGCTTTCAGTTCGTTTTGTCCCATGAAACATTAAGGCGTTTAATAGTTGCTGACCCTTTTTAGCAATCTTCCCACAACATTAGGGTGATAAGACCAAGTGTGATCAAACATCGACATTAATGCAGGATTTCCGTATTTCGATAAGCTAATCGCGTGAAAACGGTTTTTCTTCGCTTTGAGCGCATCCACTTTGGCCAGTAACTCGTCTTGTTGTTTTGGCGCGATAAAGTCGGAAATGACTACCATGTCTGCGTTTTTATATTTACCACCGCTCATCAAGTCGATAGATTTAATCAAAGTTGGCTCTAAGTCTGTACCACCATGGAAGCTATAAGTTAGAAAGTCCGCCGCCTCGCGCAGACCATCTTGTTTGGTTAGTTCGTAGGTAATGTGTTCCGTAGAAAAAATAATGACATAGCAATCACGTTGCTCCGCTAGTGCGATTTGCATCAGAGCATAAGCCATGGCTTTGGCGCATTGCTCAGGAAAGCCACTCATGGAACCGGACGCGTCCACACAAACAATGAAGGGGCCTTTTTCGATATCTACCGCTTTATGGTCAGGTCGGTGAGCTTTAACTTTACGTAACGTGCGCGATTTGCCTTGTGTACGATAGTTCATGAGCCGTTTATCAACTAAGTGTTTATAGAACACAACTTCAAGTTCAGGATACGCCAAAAACATCGTTTCGTTGGGAAGTAGCTTATTTAGATCATCGCTTTCGTGAATACCGACAATATCATCCGTCGCCTCATCACTTTTCTCTTCGACCAATTGAAGTTCTTCAGTGGGCGCACGATTTAGTTCAGGATCATTTACTTGCCCCGCCATACGACCGAGTTGCTCCGCAATTTCTTGCAAGCCTTGGTGCTTCTTCAGAAACTCAGCATGGCGTTTCATCACCGTTAAGTCTGTTTTACTCAACTTGGCAGATGCCATATCCCACAGGCGCCCTACACTTTCAGCGTCACCCGACTCCGTGACTTTATCCATATTACGCATGGTTTCCATACGTTGATACAGGTCATTCAGCACCTTTTCTTTATTGGCTTCAAGCTCGCTTACTTGCGCTTGTTTTATAGCATCGGTGAGGCTTTTGTACCATTGATCACAAAAGTAATGAGGGAACATAGGGTTATTCATCCCTTTGTTCTTTTCCATCATTCGGCGAGCTTGCATGTAAAACGCAGAGTGCCATTCCAGCTTTTTAATCACATCTTCGATGTTTTCAAAAAACGCCTCTTCATCCCAATGAATAACCTCTTGATATAAAGACAGCTCTTGTTGGAAACGCTCTGTCTCACATACCTTGGTGATCCGTTTTTTGACGCTGCCTCGCCACTTTAACAAGTGACCTTTGACCGAAGATTTAACACCTCGGTTTTCTGCCATCATCATGACTTGTGAACGAGCCATCAAATCATTAACTGCGCTATCGATGATGCCGGAGTCGGCCACCATCAGCGCGAGGTTAAGTCCGTCTGCACCTAGCATGTCGTCTCCTTATGAGAAAAACTGATTTAAGTTTTTAAAGCGTTGGATAACTTTTTCACTTTCTGCTTGGATTGATTCAAGTCTCTGACTGACCTGTTGTAGACTCGACTCCATAAGGCGGGGTAGTTCAGGATCAACAAAGCTATGCGGAAGCGCATCATGAAAGTTCGCTTTCACCTTGCGCATATGGTGTTCTGCCTCACTAAGCTGATTTACGGCTTTTTCGCTCTGCGTTAACCACTTTTGGTAAAGCTCTACATCCAAGCCCTCTTGAGTCACTAGGCTAACCAAAATGCCTCGGTTCGCGATATCACGGATAACTAGGTTATTCGCCGCGTCAACATCAAATCGTAAACGGCACATGTTGGTGTTTTGATTGACGTAACCATACACATCACCGCTTCCCTCTTTAATGACTCGATCTAACTCATCTTTGGGTACATAAACCCAGCGGCTATCACCTTTTTCTGATTCTGAAACCGACATGTTGCTTTGCAAGACAACCAATTTAACTAAGTTAACGGCTGCGCCAACTTTGTACATCTTGGCTTTAGAGGTATCAAAGCGCATGGTTTCTTTACGCAAAATACCCGTGGCCGCTTCAGACGTTAACGTCATGCGGTAGGCATCTTCTAGTTCATGTTGGACATCAACCAAAGACTCACGGCAGTACTCGATTTCCTGCTCCGCGTCTTGTTGATCAAATGCATGTTTTAAGGCGAACTCTTGAACCACTTCACGTACCACATCTCGCGATTCAGGACTGTTCCATAAACAATCTTGCAGCAGTAAAAGGTCAAGCGGATTTATTTCATCGCGACCATTAAAAAACGCGCTCGCTTTTAACAACTTCACGGCTTTCTTCCAGCGGCGGTCAGAGACATACATATCGGTATTGGCCACATCACCAAACTGAGCTTCAACTTTGCTTTCTAACATCGTTTTAAGCTGGAAAAGCTTTTCGAATGCATTGTCGGTTAACGTCAATTTGTCGAGCTGTTGTTGCCATTGATGATATTCTTCATCAGTTATCGCTAGGCCTTCTGGTACTTGTGCCTCTTGCGATGTGCCCACAGTCAACATCGACTTAAAGTTTTGTTTATTCTGAATTCGATTCACAAACACACGCACCAACATGCGGTCGTAGAGCGCATCCAATCCACTATCTTCATCGGGTAATTCATTGGAAGCCGATACCAACAAGCGCATTGGCACACGCTCGATATCGCTGCCATTTTTGAATGTTTTCTCATTAACCACTGTCAGCAATGTATTAAGAATTGCAGGGCCCGCCTTCCAGATTTCATCCAAAAATACGACTTGTGCAGTTGGCAAATACCCTTTAGTTAAGCGAACATAACGGCCGTTGTCTTTTAGCTCTTGGATACTCAGTGGCCCAAACACCTCTTCAGGGGTTGAGAAGCGCGTCATCAGGTATTCGAAGTAACTGCTGTTATCGAACGCTTGGATGAGTCGTTTGGCAATTAAGCTTTTTGCAATACCAGGGGGACCTAAAAGAAAAACACTTTCACCAGCAAGTGCAGCAAGAAGGCAGAGCTTGATCGTATGTTCACGCTCATAAACGCCATCCGTTAACGCTTTCGCCAATTTATTGATGCGTTCTGAGAGAAGCGCTTTTTCGGCATTTGAGGTAAATAAGGTTTGTGTCATACGTTCTCCGGCTGCTGAAGTGGTATTGCGTTAACATTTTTATACACTTGTTATAACTTTGTTACAAATGTATTTTGTCGAATTCCCCTTATAGCAGATGCTTTTCCCCTTCTTGACGAAGCAATCAAAGTTTCCATTTATGAGACATTGCTCACTTAAAGTGCAAACGCTTTCGTCGTGTTGCAGTATTTTTTGCTTTTGTTTCCCACCATTTGTGGTTAATGTCGAAAAACGTCAAAAATGCGGTAACAGCTAGGGTTTATAACTGCATGAGCAAGATAATTCATAAATGGAAGCAAATTTCTCTGATTGAAGAAGACGTTGTGCTTCCTACAGGACAGGCAATTACGCACACCACAATCCATCATCCGGGTGCTGCGGTGATTCTCCCTATTACAGCGGAGGGTCACATTGTCCTTGTCCACCAATTTCGGCCTTCACTTAATAAATGGCTATTGGAACTTCCTGCTGGTACCAGAGAAGGCAACGAAGAGCCACTCTGCTGCGCCAAAAGAGAGTTAGAGGAAGAAACTGGGTTTAGCGCAGAGAAATTCACGTCTCTCGGCCAAGTCACCCCTCTTGCCGGATTTTGTGATGAGATACAGTATCTATTTGTTGCCGAAAAGCTCAACAAAACAAACCGTTACGAGTGCGATGAAGACGAAGTGATTGAGGTCGTCACCTTGTCAATCAAGCAACTCGAAGAAAAGATAGTCGATGGCACGATCACCGATGCCAAAACGATCGCTTGCTTAAGCAAAGCGCGCCTTTGCGGATATATTTAGGACTTTGACCAAGGAGACATTCATGGATTTTCGATCAGATACCGTTACACAGCCCACCCAAGCCATGCGAGAAGCCATGTTTAAGGCCCCCGTTGGGGATGATGTTTATGGTGATGACCCTACGGTCAATGAGCTTGAAAAATTTGCTGCGCAGCTTGCTGGTTTCGAAGCAGCTTTGTTTACCACTTCAGGCACTCAAGCCAATCTGCTCGGTTTAATGGCGCATTGCGAGCGGGGAGATGAATATCTATGTGGGCAACAAGCACATAACTACAAATACGAAGCTGGTGGCGCGGCGGTTTTGGGATCAATTCAACCTCAACCAGTCGAAAATAACCCAGATGGCACGCTACCATTTGATAAACTGGCTGCTGCGATTAAACCAGATGATTATCACTTTGCTCGCACTAAGCTTCTCAGCTTGGAAAACACAATTAATGGTAAAGTACTACCTCTGTCTTACTTAGCAGAAGCACGTGACTTCGTGAATAAACATAACTTGCAGATGCATCTAGATGGCGCTCGCGTTTTTAACGCAGCCGTTGCACTTGATGTTCCGGTAAAAGAGATCGGTCAGTACTTTGATTCAATGACGATCTGTCTGTCGAAAGGTCTGGCTGCCCCTGTTGGCTCGCTACTACTTGGTAGCAAAGACTACATCGCAAAAGCACGTCGCTTAAGAAAGATGGTCGGCGGTGGTATGCGTCAAGCGGGTATTCTTGCCGCAGCAGGCAAACTTGCCCTTACCGAACAAGTGGAACAGCTAAAACAAGATCACATCAACGCAAAAACCTTAGCGGAAGGTTTAGCAGAACTGCCTGGTTTTTCAGTCAACCCTGAATTTGTTCAAACGAACATCGTGTTCGCGAAGCTTGATCCTCAAGTGGACATAGTAAGTATCGCTGCGAAACTAAAGGAACAAAACATCACGATAACCCCTGGAAATCCAATTCGTTTTGTAACTCATAAAGATATTTCAGCGAAAGACATCGACACTTTCTTATCAAGTATAAAATCTCTACTTTAATTTGATTTTGATCATTGAGCTTCCCCTAAGGGGAAGCTTTATTGTATCGGCATGATTTTTAGCGAATAGATAACCTCCATGCTCAGATTTGTACTTCTAATCTCTTTTATTTTCTCTTCCGCTATCCATGCCGAGCCGTTTGGTGATGCTGATAAAGGTAAAATCAAATCACCTAGCTGTGTCTATTGTCACGGTGTTACAGGCATCGCAACGAACAACACCTATCCAAGCCTTGCTGGTCAAAATGCTCAGTACCTTTACAATGCAATGAAATCTTATCAAGCCGGTGAGCGTAAAGGGCCACTTGCAGAAATGATGGCAGCACAGTTAAAAATGTTAAATGATGAAGACCTTCGTGATGTCGCTGCTTTTTATGCAGAACAGACAGAAATCAAGTGATTAGATCACCTGTAGATGTACTATGAAAGCTCGTGAATCATCCAAACTCAACACATATTGAAACATTAACCCAACATTTGACCACAAAACAATCAAATTAACTTCACTTCAAATATTTGATGAATTTATAGTTCAACATAAGCATTAATATTGACTTTTTATTCTATTTTATCGATATTTCATGCTTTATTGAATTTGACGTGAAGTAAGTTATGTCTCACACACATGCGCAACCAGCAGACTCGGTTGCTACCCCTAAGTCGTGGCAGATGCCAGATACCCTCATTTTGATCTTCATTGTTGGTATTCTTGCTGCGATTCTTACCTACTTAATTCCTGCTGGTCATTTTGATAGCCAACAGGTGACCTACATGGTCGACGGTGCAGAAAAAACTCGCACAGTTATCGATCCTTCTTCTTTCTCTTATGCAACCGACGAAAACGGTGAACTGGTTTACAACAAGGTTGGCCTGTTTGCTTCTGGTGGTGGCATTGGTCTGATGAACTTCCCTTTCGAAGGGCTAGTTTCTGGCTCTAAATGGGGCAGCGCAATCGGCGTGATTATGTTCATGTTGGTTATCGGCGGTGCTTTCGGCGTTGTAATGCGCACAGGCACAATCGATAACGGTATCCTGCGCCTTATCGATAAGACCAAAGGTAACGAAGCGCTATTCATTCCAGTGCTATTTTTGCTGTTCTCGCTAGGCGGTGCGGTATTTGGTATGGGTGAAGAAGCCGTAGCGTTTGCGATTATTATCGCGCCGCTTATGGTTCGCCTTGGTTATGATGGTATCACTACGGTAATGGTTACCTATGTTGCGACTCAAATTGGCTTCGCTACTTCTTGGATGAACCCTTTTTCCGTAGCTATTGCGCAAGGCATTGCGGGTGTACCTGTTTTATCCGGCATGACAGTACGCATGGGGTTATGGGCTGGCTTTACGTTAATCGGTATCGCTTTCACAATGATCTACGCCGCTCGTGTGAAGTCAAATCCTAAACTTTCTTACAGCCATCGCACAGACCAGTATTTCCGTCAGCAAGAGCTTGGCAATCAAGATTCTCGTTGGAACCTAGGTGACACACTCGTTATCCTTACGGTTATTGCGACCACGGTGTGGGTTGTTTGGGGCGTAGTCGCTAACGCATGGTACATCCCAGAAATCGCGTCTCAATTTTTCACTATGGGCTTTGTTGTCGCGATCATCGGTACGATTTTCCGCCTAAACGGTATGACGCTAAACTGCGCAGCTGATGCATTTAAAGAAGGTGCAGCTATTATGCTTGCACCTGCCCTATTAGTGGGTTGTGCAAAAGGTGTATTGTTGATCCTTGGTGGTGGTACAACTGATGAAGCGAGTGTACTGAACTCAATTCTAAACAGTGCTGGCGGCGTGATTAGCGGGCTTCCTGACGTGGCTGCGGCATGGTTAATGTATGTATTCCAATCTATCTTCAACTTCTTCGTCACTTCGGGCTCTGGACAAGCGGCACTGACGATGCCTCTACTGGCCCCTCTGGCAGACATTGCAGGAGTTACGCGCCAAGTGGCAGTTTTGTCATTCCAACTTGGCGATGGCTTTACTAACGTTATCGTCCCTACTTCGGCATCTCTCATGGCAACGCTTGGTGTCTGCCGTATCGACTGGGGTGACTGGGCAAAATTCTGCTGGCGATTTATTCTATTACTCTTTACCCTATCAAGTATCGTCGTTATCGCAGCTCATATTATGGGTTTTGCGTAAAACGAAACCAATTGGTAATTAAGGCGAGACATGTTCTCGCCTTATTAATATTCATGGTATGACGACGCTAAGGTTTTAGATTAGCTTATGGTTTTGGAGTGGTAACTTTAATGGCAACACAATTTCTCGATGACGTGATTCAAGGTCATCAAGTGATTCAGTCTCTCAATGTAGCAGACCTAAATTCGGGCGAGCATAAGTTTTGGTTTCGCATCGCAACGAATGCTCTCTCTCAGTGGCAACACCTACCTGTGCTAGTGTTCAAAGGTGAAAAACCTGGCAAGAAGATCATGATTACCGCAGGGGTTCATGGTGATGAGTACAATGGTGTGTTAGCAGCGCAGAAAACTGCTCGAGAGCTCATCGGCACTGAAGTCGCTGGTACTGTCACTATTGTTCCAACCATTAACATGCCTGGTATGCTAAACCACAGCCGCGATTTCTATTCCGCAGACCCTGATGCGTCTCCTGCAAACTTAAACCGCTTTTTTCCTGGTGACCAAAACGGCAATGAGGCCCAACGTTACTTATATGCATTGTGGAATGATTTGCTCAAGCCAAATGCTGATTTAGCCATTGACCTTCACACTCAAACCAGTGGTGCGGCCTATCCACTTTACGTGTTTGCAGATTTCCGAATCGAGCAATCATTAGAAATGGCTCGCCTCATTAATCCTGATGCGATTTTAAATGATCCTGGAGATGCTGGCGTCCTTGAAACGGTCTGGAATAACCATGGTGTCCCAAGTATTACTGTTGAAGTAGGTATGGGGCGATATACCGAGCAAGAACTTATCAGTCGAACTGTAACAGGCATTTTTAATGTGCTGAAAAAGCATAACATTGTTGAAGGTGATATGGACCCTATTACGTCATGCTTGGAAGGAAACGAAATCATCAGTGTGAAAGCGACACACGGCGGCTTTGTACTGCCTCATGTCAGTTTGATGAATTTTGTCGAGCAAGGCCAACTTCTTGCGATTCAATACGACAGCTTTGGCGCTGAGATTAAACGCTACACCGCCCCAACAAGCGGCACAGTACTTAGCCACAATGTTGAATCTATTCGAGCACCAGGTTCCCTGATCGTTCGTTTGATTAAGTAAACCATAACCGTTTGTTGATAGATCAACCTTTCGACGCTCACTCAAATTTATATAAGCCCCATCACGAGTAATCACAAATGATGGGGCTATATCCATTTTGACCACATTGAGTTACGCGGTAACAAATTACTGTTAAGCGAAATGACAAACTGAGCTCTTAATTAGGAAGCTTCCCCTCTGTCCGCTTTTTCAGCCACGCTGATGAACTTAAAGCTGTCTTTGTTTCTCTTGTTCAACAAAAATGAGCTCGTCTATAGCGAAACCTTTCTCTTTAGCTACGTACTTAAAGCGCTCCACTACTTTCTCATCAACGTTAGGCGTTCTAGACAGTAGCCACAAATAGTCGTGGTTGTAACCGGAAACAAACGCATAGTCATAGTTTTCACCTAGCTCAAAAACAATGTAAGAAGAGTATATTGGCCCAAAAAAGGAAACCTTTAAGTGTCCAACCGTTTTATCTTCAACAAAATAAGCTTTGCCTTCAGCTTCTGACCACTGTCGCTCTTCTTCGGAATATCCACGGTTTATCACCTTAACCCCACCATCCTCGCGAACCTGATACTCAGCGGTAACGTTGGATAAGCCTCGCTCAAATGAATGGTCTAGGCGTGCAATTTCGTACCACTTACCTAGATATGGCTCTAAATCGAAATTATTCACGGGTTCCACCCCATCCGGCTTCGAGGTACAACCAAATAAAGTTGCAAGTGACAAAAGTAAAAATATTTTTATCGATTTCATACAACACCTAAATTTTAATTAGTGATTGATTTTACTCTAGAAGATAACAAATCGATCACTAAGCCGCACCATCGCCCTAATAGGGACACATCACAATTCTTCATCATCAATAGCGCGCTGAACACCGAAACCTCGTCATCTCAGCAAATCGTTAACAAGATTGCTCTATTTTTGACTTACAAGCTGACCATGCTTGTATATTTTGTCAGCATTTAACCCTATGCATATAGAAACTTTGCACAACATAGACATTCGTAGGCATATCACCCTCCTATAATACGTTGCGTTATAGACAGAGGTTATTGTTATGAAATTAAAAACAGTGTCAGTTTGTGCACTTTTGGTGTTACTTGCAGGTTGTCAGCAGGAAAAGCCGAGCGAAACGACACAATTAACGACCTCGGCAGATGTATGTAATGCACAAGGAAACATGCCAGGTGGGTGGAATGAGTTTAACGCGACCCCTGATGCACAAAAGGCAATGGCCTTTGTTTTAAAGAAAATGGACACAATAGCGTCGTTTAAACAAATACTGAATGTTCACGCGCAAATCGTTAGTGGCGTCAACTATGCTATTGAGTTTGAATTGGATGATGGCTCTGTTTGGAACACGATTGTTTATCGCAACCTCGATGGCGAATATGCGATTACCCAATCGCCAAAAGAAGGCCACTTTTGCGAACAGTAGCGACTTAGTCAGAAAGCCCCAACATTAGGGGCTTTTTGATCTAACAGTAGTCACTGAATTAGACAGCGAAGCGACATTGAGATTTAATCGACACCGTTGAACCAAGTCTTGATGGTTCTACATCAATCCTCTGCGCCATTTGTTCTTTCAACTCAGAAACGTGAGAAATAACACCGATCATGCGCCCAGTCTGTTGCAGGTCCACTAGCGTTTGAATAGCAAGATCTAAAGACTCTGGGTCTAAACTACCGAAGCCCTCATCAATAAATAAAGTGTCTAAACGAATACCGCCACTATAGGATTGCACAACATCCGACAAACCAAGTGCCAGAGCAAGCGCTGCCATAAATGATTCACCGCCGGAAAGTGTCGCAACATCACGCGTTTTTCCTGTGTAGCCATCTTCAACCATTAAATCTAAGCCGCGACCCGCAGCGCCTTTGAAGCCCTCTGTTTTTCGAGCAAGAATATAGCGCCCTTTACTCATAAGGCTTAAGCGTTGAGAGGCCTGAATCAGCACATCATCCAACAGTACACCAAGAACAAAGCGATGTAGGCTAACCCTGCTGCCTGTTTTACCGCTAGCAACGTCGTACAACGTACCAAAGACTTTGTATTCTTCTTCTAACTTACTATTTTTCTCATGCAACACGGCAATATCTTTACGAACCTTTTCAAGACGTTCAAATATTGAGCGTGTGGTATCAAGTTGATTCCTTACTTCAATATATTGCGCCTGCAGAGTGGTTAACCTATCGTTAAACGACTCTAAATTAGGCCTTTCAAGATCTTTCAATGCATGATTTAAATCATGTAGTGTTTGCTCAAGCTTGGTTTGTGCCTGTTTGAAGCTGTCTATTTCTTGCTGCCAGGCTTGAAGTTCATCATCTCCCACTCGACTACTTAGATAATGGCTTTCATCCTCAAATTTACTCGCCTGTAGTGCCTCATTCCACGCTAATTCTGCTTGGCTAAGTTTTTGCTCTGACTCAGATAACCACTGCTTGTTCGTCGCTAAGTGACTTTCCGCATTTGATTTCTCCAATATCGCTTGCTGCAAAGCGGTTTGCGCCTTTTCTAAGCCTGTGTTCAAACTCAGAATTTGCTCTTTTGTCAGCAAAATTTCACGTTCAAGCAAGTCAGCGGAACTGTATTTTGGGTCAATAGAAGCTTGTAATTGAGCCAATTGTTCTTGGTTCGCTTTAACGGTTGATTCATTTGCCGCCATTTTATTCTGCAGCTCATGAATTTTATTTTCACCCACGACGCAGCGTTGATTAAGCTGTTCAACGTTCTTTTCTAGCTTTTCAATATCAATAGCTTGTAGACGTAGGAGTTGAGCATTGATCGCTTGCAAATCATTTTGAACCGTCGAGATCTCAGATGTAGCATACTCACCCAACTCCTCTTTCAACTGGTTACACTGATTCTGATACTGACTAATGACAACGTTATGTTGTTCTAGCTGATTGCTTAGTTGGTTCAACAAGGTTTGAGCTTCTCGCTCTTTAGCTCTAGCCGCCTGAACTTGCTCTTTTGTAACGGCTTCTTCAACAAACGTTGCGGGGTTAGGATGCGTTTCGCTACCACACACCGGG
This sequence comes from Vibrio sp. 1401, assembly GCF_033340295.1. Lineage (NCBI taxonomy): Bacteria > Pseudomonadati > Pseudomonadota > Gammaproteobacteria > Vibrionales > Vibrionaceae > Vibrio > Vibrio sp. 1401. The sequence continues at coordinate 20,048 of NZ_JAWOWF010000043.1, read as the reverse complement.
CATGCTTCACCTGCTTTTAGTCGCTGCGCTAATACTGCCGCTTGAGCGTTGTGCCACTTAAGCTCTATCGTATCAGCGGCTTGTTGACGCTGCATATAGCGCTGACTGGCTTCGTGTAGTGACTGCTGCTTGCCTACAGTTAGCGCATTGAGTTTAGAGAGCTCTAAAGTAAGATCATGCAGCTTTTGTAGATCCTGTAACAGCCGTTGTTTTTGTTTTATTTCCGCATCGATGCTGCCAATAAGCGCAACATCAACTCGTGCTTTCTCTAGCTCCTTCTGTCCCTGCTGGGCCTGTAACGTTAACTTATCTTTTAGTTCTATGTACTGTTTTAACGTTGCTTCAAATTGTTGTTTTTGTTGATAACCCGCCGTTATTTTACTTTCCAAATTGTCTTTCTCGACCAACTTGTTTTTCATACTTTCAAGCTGATACTGCAGTTGCGTTAACTGCGGGACCTTTGCCGCTGCCTCTTTTGCACTTTGCTGCAAGTTTTCTTGTTCTCTCGCAACGACATTAGCTTTTTCGAGACTCTCTTCCAAAGCTACGATTTTTTGCCTAAGCTCTTGCGTTTGAGCTTTTGCATTTTGTAATGAGATGTAGGGCAACTCTATCTTATTGGCATTTTTAGCGTTTTCTAATTGCTGTTGACGAGCTTTTATCGAATCTGCGTGTTCTAGATGCAGCTTGAGTGCGCTTTCTGCTTGCTCTCGTTTCGAAAACTCTCCATTCAAGGTTTCCGCTTTTTGCAATTCAGATTTAGCAGTATTGAGCTTATCTAACGCTGCTTGCTCATTCTTTTTATCAGACTCTAATTGCTTAGTTACTTGTTCCAGTTGTTGTAATAGTTCTTGTTCAGAACTCGCTTCTGCAACTTGTAAAGCACCTCGAATTTGATTATCAAATTCGCCTTTCGCTTTACTAATTGCACTCGCTTTATCTTTGAGCGCGTACTCAATTTTTTTATATATGTCAGTTTGAAAGAGCTGGCCAAAAATTTCTTCACGCTCTTTAGAGCTAGCAAGCAACAGTTCTCGGAATTTTCCTTGAGGCAACACCATAACTTGACGAAATTGAGTTTCATTCAAGCCAATAATATTGCTAACTTCAGTTTTAACCTGAGTCGTCTTGCTGGTGATAAGCGTTTCAGTCTCACCGAGTTCATAAAGAGCCGCAGTGTGCTTTTTAATCGTCATCCCTTCACCACGGGCCTTGGGCGCTTCCTGCTCAGGGGATCGAACAACTCGGTATTGTTTGCCGTGTAACGAAAATTCGAGAACTACTTCGGTTGGTAAGTCTTGCGCGGATAAGTCACACCGCATCTGAATACCTTGTCGCTCATTACCTGTGGTTTCACCATAAAGGGCGAAGCAAATGGCATCTAAGATCGACGTTTTACCGGAACCTGTAGGACCATTAATCAAAAATAGAGGGTTACTGCCAAGCTTCTCAAAATGAATGATTTCAGTTTTTGCAAACGGACCAAAGGCTTGCATGGTTAGTTTAATTGGTTTCATCTTTGGTCCCTATTGCTGTGATAATTGCTTAATAATGTCAGTAACAGCTTGCTTTTGCTCTTTAGACAACTGGCTATCTTGCGCCTCAATAAAAAAATCTCCGAACATATCAATTTCGCTTCGCGCCAACTTTGCTTGCGCCATTTCCTGCTCTACCCCAATTAACATGCCAGGTTTCTCAAGGTGTAAAACGTTTGGATACACTGAACGAAGTTTTTCCATTGGGTTTAAAATCGCATGTTTATCCATCAAACGAACTAACAAATAATCTTCATTCTTGGGGTCTGTTTTCCCTTGCTCAATAACTTTATCCAGCTCGCCCTCTACAATACGCATTTCATGAGGAGCCGTAAGATCAATATGCTTTGCAGAAACGAATCCTTTCTTGTCCAGTTCAACTAACGTGAAACCTTTTCTCTGGTTCTGTTCACCAAAGCTATACTTCATGAGAGAGCCAGAGTAACGGATATGCTCTGCGCCTTTCTTTTGAGGCTGATGCAAATGACCAAGTGCGACGTAGTCAAAATCTAAGAAGTGTTCATGACTCACGCGATCAGAACCACCAATAGATAATGGTCGTTCAGAGTCTGACTCGATAGCCCCATCAACAAAACAGTGACTCACGAGCACGCGCTTTTGCTTAGAGATAAAGCGCTCTTTAATTTGCTCAACAAGCAATTGATGAGCCTCATCATGAGTGGATACCGAGGCTTTGTAGGCAAACCTGACCTGTTCAGGGTCGTTATAAGGCATACCATAAAACGCGACCTCGTCCGCAGAGTCCGTTTTTATGATGATGGGAGTGAGCATATCTTCAAAGTTGCTAACAATATGGAGACCTGCATTTTTCATTTGCTCTGAGCCGAAACCTAGCCTTTCTGCACCATCATGGTTGCCAGATATAAATATCATTGGTGTTTCTAACTCGGTACAAATGCGTTTCACGACTCGATCTAACAGTTCTATTGCAACCGTTGGTGGCACCGAACGGTCATAGATATCTCCCGCCACTACAACTGCATCGACGGGGTTGCGTTCAATATAGTTAATCAGTTGTTCGAGTACTGCTTGTTGATCTTCGAGTAGTGATACGTTGTGGAATTGTCGACCAAGATGCCAATCTGAGGTGTGGATAAACTTCATTCGAATTCACTTTCCGCCAATTCTATGAGTAGGCTTGCTTCTGTCAGAGTCCATGTACCGTTTATAAAAAGGAATGCGTCACGGGTGGGATCTCGAACAAGCCAAAACTCAAGTTATTTTATATCGGTAAGGATATCTTGAGTCGAACAGCTTTTCATGTGGTTTGTGTTCTATGGCTGGCTATTTAATCAGAAAGCGAGAAGAACACTGTAAAAACGCGGTGAGCAAAGCTATTTTGAAAAGCAAGCTGCGCCTAGTCATTCTCCAAACATCATTAAAGGGCCAGTTTCGAGTCAATCCCCCATAACATTTGCATCACTAAAACCTCAGCTACTAGAAGGAAAAGCAATAGCCAGACCTATTCGCTACGCCAATTGTATATTACTCCTACCGCATAGCCATCTGGCTCGATGTCGGCTTGCAAAACGTGAAAGTCTGGGCAGGGGCTGCTTCTTTGAAGCTCATCAATCACTAACGCTTTTAAAACTCCGCCACATGCACCCAATCCGCCAAGTTTTATATCAACAAATTGATACTGAGTTTGATCGGTCACCCACGGAGACAAGAATTGCATTGAGTTTAACCATTGCGGCTCTTCCTCATTAACGGATAAATACAATTGACTGAGTGGATGTTCACAACTTACTCCTAATTGCTTAAACACCTTGTCCACGGCGATGCGTTGTTGTTTGGCATCTAAATCAATTCGAACAACATCAGGCACAAGACCTGAATGTCGAAAAAAACACTTGGTTAAAATGATAGAGCTTTGAGGTTTGACATGCCCTTCTACATCGCTCGTAACCTCTATAGCCAGTATCCAAGTCGCTTGCGTTTCATTAACTTCACGATTTATCCGATTTAGTGCCATCAAAAATGCAGCTTGGCCATAAGGATAAAAGTAAATTTCAGTATTGACAGTTTGGCCAACGAAAATAGAAAGCTCGCTTATCAATGCTTTAAGCAAGCTTTTGTCTACCGAAGATGGTAAAAGAACACAGAGATTCCCTTTGATATCAACTTGCTCAAGACTCTCGCGCTCAGAGCGCACGAGGCTTAATATATGCTCATCTATTGATTGAGCAAAGTCAGGGGGTCGGATTTCCTCGGACAATCTAAAAGAATCATCAGCTATCTCGCGAACGGTGTGTGAACGGCCATTAAAGGATAGAAGATGCGTTTGAAATGCGAGTGGCATCTAGCCTCCGATTAAAACCGTAGGCATACCAGATAGAATTTTGCCACCATGAGACGTTGAATCGCCGACTCTTGCGGCTGGTTTACCGTTGATTGTTACGCTAGAAGAACCTGCTGAGATACTATCCGGAGGACCGATACAAATAAGCTTGTCGCCTTGTCTTGCCGCAGGTATCCCGCCAATCGTTACGTTTGGTGAACCAACAACGACGGGACCACCGACATGCGGTATCTTTCCTGTTTTTTTAGGGCAAAGATGAAAGCTGCCCAAAATTGCGGCTGGTTTACCCACTTTAAATCACCTTAGTTCAATGAAATTTGCCCAGCTTTAAGAGCAATAGCTGAGCCGTTAATGGATATTTTATTACCTTTGATATTGATTTCTCCAGAGCTAGACATCTGAATAGAAGCACCACCTACTTTGATCTCGACGCTCTTTCCTGCATTAAAAGACAGTACTTCACCCGTTTCATTCGAAAAGTTTTTACCTACTTTCAAGCTCGCGTTCTGACCAACCTCTTGATTAACATCATTGGTCACTTTTTCGGTTTTACTGTTTTCAACGGCGATATCAACACAGTCTTCAACTAGCATTTGGAACAGTTTTTCAGCATGAAGATAAATGTGCTCTTCACCAGGCTTATCATCGAAGCGCAACTCATTAAAATTGGATGTACCTTTTTGTACAGAGCGTGATTTATAACCACTCTGAGAACTTTGCTCTGGTAAAGCGTAAGGAGGGAGTTGACTACCGTTATATAGTGACCCCGTAACGATTGGTTGATCAGGGTCTCCGTTGACAAACTCGACGATGACCTCTTGTCCGACTCTAGGGTGAAACACCGACCCCCATCCGTTACCTGCGATATTTTGCGCAACACGAATCCAACATGAACTATTTACATCGTATTTACCAACACGGTCCCAGTGAAACTGAACTTTGATACGGCCATGTTTGTCTATGTAAATTTCACCATCTTTGTTCCCCGTAACTATTGCAGTTTGCAAACCTTTCATCTGAGGTTTCGGATAGTTAACTGAAGGACGAAGGATTGTCTTTGAGTCAACACAACTAAACGAGACTTTGACACCTTGCGCACCGGTGCCACCTTGACCAGTCTGGTTATAAACAGCAGCAGACAAAAAAACAGAAGACAGTACATATTCTTTGCCAACTCGAGATTTATCTTCATGTTTTTTAAACTTGAAGCACTTGCCTACGCTGAATGTTCTGCACGTAGCCTCGCCACGACACAAATATGCATTTTGCTGTAGTGCTTCTATTGCATGCGTGTTTCTCAGTGCGTATTGATCATTGCTCTCCATTTCACCCATGTATTCAAAATACTCGCTTTCAGGCACTGTAAAAAAATCACTTTCACCCTTTGCAGTATTTTTAGGATTCGAAGAAGGCTTGAGCATGTTATAGCCTGACTTTTGACTCGCTTTAGTAGTCAGAATTTGCGTTTCATGCCAAGAAGAAATGTGGCTAGATTTCGCCGTACCTGTATCAAAATCGACTAAAAACTCAGTACCCGGCTTATAAAAACTGATGTCATCAAAAATATTGAGCGTATGGGCAGACTTAGTATGTGTAAAAAAAAATGATAGCCCCTCTTCCGATAACAGACGTCGAACAAATTCAAGATCTGATTCTTCATATTGTACTTTGTACGTGTATTTAGGATAGGACTTGGTTAGCTCAAAACTAAAGGCAACACTATGCTCCGATAGTACTTCAGAGATAATTTCCTTTATATCTTTATGCTGAAATATTCTGCAATTTTTTCGATATTCAGCGAAACGTAATTTAGGCTCTATTAATAATTCTATGTTTTTATAATTTTCGCCTTTATGTGTATTAGAAACCCTTTTCCCTTCTAATCTTGCAGCAGAAACGTAACCATGCATATAACGAGGATTTGAAGAAACATCCTCATTATTTTCAAGGGTAATGGTAACTTCCTTACCAATAATTTCGTTTAACTCACTTCGTTGATCATTAAAGTAAGCTTTAGCACGCAATGAAAAAAGTTCTGAGATCTCTTCTTTATACTCAAACGAGTTTAGTATGATGGCATCTTTACCGAATGGGGAAGAAATTCGGATGAAATTGTTATCTTGAGTTGCTCTTTTCATTAAATACTTCTTTCAAAAAAATGCGGAGGAATACTCCCCCGCATGAAAATTACATTTGTTGACCTTTAACACCGCTGTAGCCGTATACCAATGGAGCAGAAGTGTTGTTCTTATCGTCAGTAGGAGTCACTGTCATCATCATTTCTGTGTAAGAAATTGTGATAGTTTCAACTGGACGATCGTCTTGGATAGAAACTGAGTAGTTAGAAATCATCGCATCAGTCAGTTCGATCTTCATGATCTCTTCAACCTTCTCACCCTGCTTAGTAATATGGAAAACCGCTGGTTTACCTTTACCAATCGTCGCTTCTTTAAATAAGTCAGGAGAAGAACGGTCTTGAAGTTTAGTGATAGTCAAATCATATAGACGAGTAGCGCTCGCTTCACGGTCCATCGCTGTACCAGTGTATGATGAGATCTCACGACCTACACTCCAATCTACAGATAGTAGTGTAATCAAATCTTTGTATTGCTCGGCTGTTGCCTCACCCTTAATATCTGCGTATTTAAGATACGTATTAGACTGCATGCTAATCTCCTATAGCATTATTAATTGACATATATCGTAGTAATTTAATTATCTGACGTTTGGTGATAATTAGTGATTAATGTATCAAAAACTTCATTTTAAATACGCCCTGTTATATCTTTAAATAAGATTTAATTTAAGCGTTTTTTATAAAAAATAATAGTTAATATGAACCAACTCCCAATTATTATTGAGAGTGTAAAGGATGTTAAACTATTGAGACATCAAGTCCACTAGTTGTACCTTTAACAATAATTTCATCAAACGTCTTATCATTAAGAATTGCATGCAATATTTCATGAGAAATCTTCGGAAGCAATGTATTTTCTATGGTTGTTTGTACCACACGCGCACCACTGCCAGACTCATTGCTATTGTCTACAATATCATTAATTAGTTCCTCATCAAAAAACAGGTCAGCGTTATAGTGCTTACGAATACGAGTCGTAATTTTATCCAACTTTAATTTTGTTATTTCTATCAATACTTTTCTTGATAGAGGCAAATAAGGTAATACGTTCACACGCCCTAAAAATGCAGGTTTAAAGTCGACCAACAAATCATCGCGTAAAGCATCTTTTAGTGCTGACGGCTCAGGAGATAAATCAGGATCAGAATACAAAGACATCGTCGTTTCGGTCCCTGTGTTCGCGGTCATAATAATAATAGTGTTTTTAAAGTCTATATCTCGACCTTCACCGTCTTTAATTGAGCCTTTATCAAACACCTGATAAAAAATATCTTGAACACCAGGGTGCGCTTTTTCCATTTCATCGAGGAGAATTACACTATAAGGTTTACGTCTAACAGCTTCAGTCAGTACACCTCCTTCTCCATAACCGACATAACCAGGAGGAGAACCTAATAGCAATGAGACTTTATGCTCTTCCTTAAATTCCGACATATTGATAGTCGTGACATTTTCTTCACTACCATAGACTTTCTCTGCAATCGCCAAAGCCGATTCGGTTTTACCCACTCCGCTTGGTCCGGTTAGGAGAAATACACCATTTGGTCGTGTCTCATCCGTGAGCTGCGCACTCGCGGTTTTTATCACTTCAGACATGAGCTCTAAAGCGTGATCCTGCCCGACAACTCGCTTACACAAACTTTCTTTCAAACCCAATACTGCTTGGATTTCATCATCCTGAAGTTTACCTAGCGGTATACCGGTCCAATCCGAAATAACTTCTGCGATTAGCGCTTCATTTACATGCGAAAAAACTAAGGGCTGTGAGTTAGCGGAAAGGTTATTTTCAAGCTCTTGTAACTTGTCTCTAGCAGTTTCAGAACCCTCCTGGATTATTTGGGTTCTAAGTGACTTAGCTTCATTTACCCATTCTTTTTCTTTTTCCCAAAGTACTTCTAATTCAATAATGTCATTAGATAGCGCATCAATCTCTTTTCGGACACCTTGCAGCTGCACATCAAGAGATGCTCCTAGCCGACTCTCTTGGCTAAGATGCTCATACTCAGCTTGCTTTGCTTTAAGTTTGTTTCTTTTCGCATCTAGGCCTCCCGGTGTAGATGACTGACTTAACGCAACTCGAGAACAGGCCGTATCCAAAACAGAAACCGCTTTATCTGGCAGTTGACGACCATTAATGTATCGAGCTGACAGTTGGACCGCTGCATTGAGAGCTTGGTTAGTGATATGAACATCGTGGTGTTGTGCCATTACATCAAGTAAGCCTCGTAACATTTCGATCGCGAGTTCAGGGGCAGGCTCATCAACCTTTACGACTTGAAAACGCCTAGTTAAAGCTGCATCTTTTTCAAAATACTTTTTATACTCTGCCCACGTTGTTGCTGCGATCGTTCTGAGTTCACCTCTCGCTAATGCTGGCTTCAGAATATTCGCCGCATCACCTTGGCCCGCTTGCCCACCACCGCCAATTAGGCCATGAGCTTCATCAATGAACAATATAATAGGCTGTGGAGCGTCGTTTACTTCCTTAACAAGGTTCTTAAGCCTGTTTTCAAACTCACCTTTCATGCCTGCGCCGGCTTGCAGTAACGCCAAATCCAGAGACTTAATTGCCACATTTTGCAGAGCGGGAGGTACATCGCCATCAATGATCTTTTGCGCCAAACCTTCAACAACGGCTGTTTTTCCAACACCAGCTTCTCCCGTAAGAATCGGGTTGTTTTGTCGGCGTCTTAATAAAATATCGATCATTAGGCGAATTTCATTATCTCTACCAATCACCGGATCTATTTTACCTTCCCTAGCTTGCTCAGTAAGGTCTGTTGTAAATTGATTCAAGGCGGAATTCGCGTTTGACTGCGCTAAGTCATTCGATCTTGATTGAGGCGCATTACTTTCTTTAAAGTTCAATAAGCGAGATGGTTCTATCTTGTTTAGTTCAGGACTAATCGAACCAGCCATGTTGACTAACGTATCATCAGACAAGTAGGCAAATAAAAGATGGATGCACCCCAACTGTTCTTGATTGAATTCAATGGTTGCAGACAACAAGGCATTTTGCATAACAGTCACCGTATGAGCTGATAGCCCAGGCACCGACTGGCATCCTGTTTTGTATTTTTCTAATGCCTTTTGAATATCGGTTTCAACCTTGATTTTATCGACATCAAATTCGTCAAAAACTTCAGAGTAAATATCGTCAGGATGGCGGATAATCATCATTAACCAGTGAGACATTTCAATACTGTGATGAGTTCGGGAGCTTGCCATCGCAGCTGCCTGTTCAAGTGTTTCCTTAGCCTGAGGAGACAATCTTTCGACCAACGCTGAAAGTGAGAGTGAAGCCATTACATTTCCTTTAAATAGTAATTGTTATAGTTCGATCTTTTGTACGTTCGTGTTTTTTAAGCACAGAACCAATACCTAACTGCCCCTGCTGTTTCGATAAACAAGCTTGTGGTAGCAAACTATGTTTGGTGGTGAGCTGCCACTTCAGTTGTTTATGTTTTCCAATCAACTCATAAGCAGCGTTCTTAATGATTGCTATATTGGGTTGGTTAGGAAGCAATTTACTAACTAGCTGTTTATCTTTTGGCAGAAATTCTATTGTTGTCCCCGCGTTGATGTTCCATGCTTTCGAACCCAAAGACGCTCCTAAACCAAGTTGAGCAAACTGCCCTTCAGGCATAGTTCGGGATGCAAGGCGTGTTTGCTCTTCTTTCGTAAGGTGTAACCATTGTCCTTGAAATTCATGAACTTTTACTTGGCATCCAGATAAACATTCAAGAATACTTTTCAGTCCACCTTTACTTCTCACTGGTGAAGCAAACACACCACCATAGTGCCGGGACAGTGAACTCCCTTTCCCAGTTAATGCCGATTTACAGCTTTCTAACGGCGAACGCGCGCCCTGCGCATGCGCACGAGACTGAACAGTCAGCTGACTCAGTTGCCAACATCGATAATAAAGAGATAATAAGCGATGATTGAAAATATCGTAGAAGTCCACCATAGCCGTATCGCCTTCTTTTTGGCGATGTAAAGCTAATTCACTATAGTGCTGGGGAAGCACACCTTGCTCACCCGTTAGGCCTATTAAATTGGTCTCAATCTCTAACTTGCTGTCATCTATATTTTTCAGTTCACAAAGCTGAGCATTTTCAAAACCTAATGATGGATTAACCTTTAAGTTTAGCTTTTCATGCTTCGGTAACGCATCTGTTCCTATTTGCGCCTCTGCTTGCAGAACTTCGTGTTCAATAAGATGAATCGCTTCAAACAATGGATGTTGCTTTAATTCTCGATAAAATTGTTCCGCGCTCATAGCAACACCTTATCGCCAGTTAATGCGGGCCATAGGTGGAAAGACTTTCCCGTGGACTTAATTCTTATTTCTAACTGCGTAAAAATGTTAATTTCAGCATATTGCGAGAAGTAAACAGATAAAACACTACCTAAGAGAAAGATCTGCTCTTTAGGTAAAATTTGATCAGAAACCGTCAAAATAATTTTTATACCGTGCGCAAATCCAACTTTGCCTTTCTGACTAATTCTTCCTGTAGTAGGCTCAAACTCTAACTTAGTTAAAGCATCGATTACCGCTTTCGTTTCTGCTGTCCCAGAAAATGCATAGAGATTAAGGGTCTGCTTCAAAGTTGCTAAACCATCTTCCTCGGTAAAATGGTTTAAAGTTAAAAGCTTAGTTAACTGCCATCGTGTGCTTTCATCCATTTCTGGCCGAATAGTTTCTGATAAAGAAACTAAACAACGAACAGATTCGAAATTGTCATTTACCTCCGGTAAAGATACTTGCGGCAGCCCACCTCCAAATGGAAGTTTCTGCGCTAAGTTGCGGTTACAGCACTCAGCTTCCACGTACATTAACCAGTTTTCCCGGCTATCCGGGCTGAACAATTGATGTTTTTTATCAACAAAAGAAATGTAAGTTTCTCTACCTGGCTCATCATACCCACCAGCCCAGTTCTTATCCTCACGTCTCATCAACCAATAAATCTCACTAGTGTTTGTATAATGCGTGTGCTCACCAGCGTGATAACATGGCAAATTGTGGTACGTTTTGTTCCAGTTTCTCAACGTTACGTCAGAAATTGAGACAACCTCATTACTTTCAGATTCTTGGTATTGTGGAGACAAGTGGTAATCGTATTCAGTTGGTAGAATACGCTTAGGCTCCATAATACTTTTAAATAAGTTGATTACAGGCACACAACCTACCATTAAGCTTTCTTCGTCCACTTGCTTTGGAAGCCAGTCATCGTTGGTATCAAAGTAAAAATACAGTTCGACTTGCTCTCCAAGATCTAGCTCAGATAATCCAAGTTCGGTGATATCAAAGAACATAAACTTCTCAGGAAAGTGCAAATACTCAACAAGTAATCTTGCTCCTGAAAAGCTTCTTTTACTGTATGGCACAACTTTCTCATCTTCTGAAAATCCTACTTCAGAAAGATGTCTTTTGGTTAAAGGACGAACTTCTTTGCCATCCACAACAACAGATAAACCAATTAGGTTTTGAAACAGCATTTGGTAGAGCTTAAAAGTCAATTGAGATTGACCGTTTAAATAGAAGCGCAGCCGTTCTATCCCCATTTCACCAAGAGGAGTCTCTTCATCTTGAGCCGTGAGCTGTACTTTCAAAACTGAATGAGCATTGCTTTCCCATCGTGAGCCAACTGGCTTGAAAGGCGCATTTTTAAAAACGCCAGAGGTCACATCAACAGGATACATTCTGACCGGATAACAAGTTCTAAACTCGCATTCATGATATCCAGTAGCACCGATAACAACTCGCTCGCCTTCTTCTACATCAAAATAAGAGGAAGTGGAGTTAGAACAGCTCATTTTAATGACTGACATTGACGGGATTGGGGCGTGAAAATCCGGATATAACTGTCCCATCAAAGACTCTGTAAACTGAGGGTAACTATTGTCTAAGCTTTGTCTAATCCTTGCTGTTAGAAATGCGCAGCCTTCTAACAATCTTTCTACGTGTGGATCGTCAACCTGTTCCTCACTAATACGAAGTCTCGCGGCAATCTTGGGATACTGCTCACCAAACTCTTGCCCTTTGTGACGCAAATAAGCTAACTCGCGATTATAGTACTTGAGAAACTCTTCACTCATTTTGCTCTACTCAGTTTCATACCTAAATTTACCGGCTCTACTTCAGAATTGAATCGCACTTCATGAATACTGTTATCAATTAAGCAAGTGGCATTTATCTGTAACCTCAATACCCTATCAATAGCGTTTTTCTCGTCCGAAATCTGGACATGAGGGTTCCTTAACCTCGGCTCAAACTCTTTAATTGCATCATGAACGATGTCGCAAAGCTGATTCTGCCCTTCTTGGCTGCTATAGGGCATTGAGGAAAAATCTGGCAGCCCATAGTTCAATATTGAATAACGAACCTCTAGAAGATCATCAGGAATATTTTTCCATCCAATACGACTATTCAGCATCGACTCTAGATCTCTAAGTAAGCTGCTCAACATCTGTTGCTGGCTTGCAGGGAAGTCTTTCTCATCTCGAGTGAGAGGATCACTATCTATCAATTTGTCGAGCAGAGAAACGGTTAACGACATGATATTTCTACGCTATTTGTTTCTGTTCTAATAATGTAGTCAAATCACAGATTGGAAGCGCTGAGTCACCGACTAACCAACATTTTTGACCCAAGCCAACAAAAGATTCTTGCTCACCAATCTGCTTCCAATCCGTTTCTCGGCCTAACTTTTGTGCATCGGTCTCTGAGTCGACATACGTCAAAGGCATATGGCCTTCGCCTTCACCAAGTCCATCGATATCAAACTCGACAGGTCGCCAAATACTTTCTAACAAAGAAGTAGGTGCTTTAACTTCTAGCGTATGGATGCTCGATATGGGTACAAGAAAATAGTTACCTGCTGTAGAAAACAGTTCAATGTAACCACCTAAACGATCATCAATATCTCTAGCATCTTCGTAGTTTGTGCCGTTTACGTTAAACCCTTTAATAGTACGACGCTCTTCAATGCGATGCGATAGACGTGACGCTTCTTCGTACTCTTGATTTCCGAGAGCAAGATTAAATCGAACAAGCTCTTTAGTTAATTCCTCATCACCTAATACTTTGGCACTAGCCGCACCATTGATAAAATCCTTTCTAGCTTGAGCTGCTTTCACTAAATGTCGTAGCTGACTTGCACCAGGCAGATACTCAGGAAACAATTTAATCGATTGCATGAGCTGAGCGTCCGCACGCTCGAAGTCCCCATCAATGCAAAGAAGCTCAATGAAGGAACTTCTCAAGCTCGCATCTTTAGGGGTGGCTTTAATTTCATCAATTAATTGCTCTAGAGCGTGTTGCAATAGGCCTTGGGACAAAGCATTTTTCCATTGAGTCATTGTTATTTCCTTACACCATGTGCTCTGGTGATAATTCGGTAATTAATTTAATGCTAGATACCATTTGATCGAGTTGAAAATGCGGTCGCAAATGGATAACTGAGTAATAATGTCCAGGAGTTTCTCTTTTCTCTCGAACTGTAATTTTCGCTTCATTTAGGGGGTATTTAGCTCGAAGCTCATCAGACGCTTCATCTGATGCGGTAGTGTACTGGTGTAACCAGCGTTGAAAGTCACGCTCTAGGCTTTCTGCGTCTTGATACCCACCAATTTTGTCACGCCCCATAACCTTGAGATAATGTGCGACTCGCGATACACACAATGTGTATTGCAACATCGATGTCAGTTTTGCATTCGTTGAAATATGCTTTTCTGCGTATTGTTTGGGCTTGTAGAGAGATACATTCGAGGTCATCCCTACCATATCAGTCTCAGGTATTGGAGAAATAGAAATAAAACCGCACTCAGACAATTCTTGTTCTTTTCTCTCAGTGATTTTCAAGTTTAACGGACATCTTTCACGATCATTCTTGCCATTAACACGCATCGTGCTCCTTGTAGGAGCGACGATAATACCCTGACTGTAATCGCCTTGTTTAATCCCTCGCATATGCGTGAACCAACCATGTTCCTGAAATGCTCTAATTGATACAGCAGCAAAACAGTACGCACTACTCCCCCATAGCAAATCTCGGTTGGAGTCGTAGATGTGTTCTTGAAAATTGAATTTATCATTCCGCGAGCCATCACTTTTGTATGGCTGACGGAACAAGACGTTAGGTGCAGTCAAACCAATAAATTTAGCGTCATCGTTATCTCTCAAACTACGCCACTTTGCATAATCTTCCTGTTCAAATTGGGCTGCTATATCTCTTATCGCAGAGAGTTGAGCGAAACTATCAACACCAAACATCTCTGGCGATGCAGACATGATAAATGGGCTGAATGCTACAGCTGCAGACTGAGAGATCTTACTCAACACAGACAGATCTCTATCAAAATAATTTTTACTAGGATCACAGCGAAGCTGATAATCTCCAACCACCACACCAAAGGGTTCTCCCCCTGCCATGCCATATTCATTTTGATAGAGCAACTTAAATAGTGCTGATTGGTCAAACTCGATGGCTTTTAAAGCATCTTTACTGATTTCATTCCATGTCGCCGTTAAAACCTTAACTTTTACAGAGTCCGATGAACGAGAATCAACCTGTTCACATAAATACCTAACTCCAACCCACCCCCTTTCGAGCTGTTGAAACTCAGGATGATGTAATATTTCATTTAGTTGAGATTCTAATAGCTCATCAATGCGGTTAATTGTGTTCATCACACTATGACGAAAGCTGTCCAAATCTCTTGAACGTGTACCTTCTAGCCAAATTCGAGCTGACGATACAAGATCAGAAGATTCATTGAATCGAGTCAACCACGGGCTATCAAGTTCAGCATAGCCTCCGGTACTGAACTCATGTTTTAGCTTGCTAGGGTCGCGAAAGTTAAGTGACACTGCTAATTCCATCTAGAACATAAAGATTGGTCATGGCTGGCCTTTCGACCAGCCAATTCATTTCTTATCCACCTGACTGAGGGATCTTTGCCACAAGTCGCAAAGATGTGGTCAGTTCTTCCATTTGTAACCAAGGCTTCAGCCATGCTACGGCATTGTAAGAACCAGGTGCGCCAGGAATTTCCTTAACCTGAACACGAGCGTCTGCTAGAGGGTATTTCGCTCTGATCTCTTGACCACCGCCTTCAGAAGCATTGACGTAACCTAGGATCCAGCGGTTCAGCCAAGACTCAACGTCTTCTGCTTCCATAAAGCTACCAATTTTATCTCGAGCCATTACTTTCAAATAATGCGCAAAACGAGATGTTGCCATCATATAAGGTAGGCGGGCAGAAATGGCCGCATTGGCCGTTGCTTCAGGGGATTCATGGTTCGCTGGTTTTTGACAGGTTTGCGCACCAAAGAACACTGCATAGTTGGTGTTTTTGTAGTGACAAAGCGGTAAGAAACCAAGCTTACCAAGCTCCGCCTCACGTCTGTCGGTAATACCAATCTCTGTTGGGCACTTCATATCAGGGTCGCCATCATCACTCATGAAGAAATGCGTTGGCAAGTTATCCACTCGACCGCCGCCTTCTGCACCACGGATGGCAGTACAAAATCCATATTTTGAAAATGCGTCGGTTAACTTAACACCAAGAACATACGAAGAGTTCATCCAACAGTAGTCGTTATGTTCAGCGTTAACAGCAATACCTGAAACAGGATCTACTTCGAACTCTTCAAACCCAAACTCTTCGACTGGAGCGGTAGCTTGTCCGTATGGCAAACGAGCAAGGACTTTTGGCATCGTCAGACTAACGAAGCGCGAATCGGCACTCTCGCGGAACGAACGCCATTGGGCGTATTCTAGTGATTCAAATACCTTATCTAGGTCGCGTGGTTTTGACAACTCAGTCCACTCATCAAAGCCGAATAGTGCTGGTGAAGCCGCGGACAAGAATGGAGAGAAGCCAGAAGCCGCTACATTTGACATTAGGCGTAACGACTCAATATCTTCTGGGTGGTTGGTAAACTCATAGTCTCCAATCAATGCACCATACGGTTCACCACCAGCACTACCAAACTCAGACTCGTAAACCTTTTTAAAGATCTGGCTTTGATCAAACTCAACAGCTTTGCTCAAGTCTTTATGTAGCTCTTTCTTGGTCATGCTCATCATGCGAACTTTCAGAGTAGAGCTGGTCTCTGAATTCATCACTAGATAATTTAAGCCGCGCCAAGAACCTTCGAGTTTCTGTAATTCTGGGTGATGCATTACTTCAGACAACTGATCAGAAATCTGCCTATCGAGCAAATTAATCGCTTCACGAAAAGTTACTGTTAGGTTTTTGTTCCAAGTAACTGTCCCTTTCATTGCTTCTTCAGCGAGCGTTTTAATCAGCTCCTCAGCACGAGAAGCTTCGGTCTGCTTAGTCGCACCAATAGCTTGATCTAAGAATGAAGTTGTCTGTTCATTAACAGTTGGATCTAACTGTTTTTCAGCTTCAGTCGTCATTATTCCGCTCCTTCAGTACTGTCTGACTTCGCTTTCTTGCCAAGATCTAACTCGCCTGCAAGTCTTGCCAGATTGTCTGTATTGTTCAAAACATCCTCTAGGATATTTTCAAGCTCTTCTGAGCGGTCAACTTTTGTCATCAAATCACGCAGTTTATTACGCGTTTCCATCAATTGGCGTAGTGGATCAACTTGATTTACGATCGCAGCAGGCTCAAAGTCTTGCATTGATTTAAAGTTTAAATCGACCTCAAACTGTGAATCGTCATTCGCAAGCTTATTCGCAACTTTAAACTTCACCGATGGATTCATTTTTTTGAGTACATCGTCAAAGTTATCTCGATCGATCTGAATAAAACGGCGGTCTTTTAATGGCTTCAACGCTTCTGTGTTTTGACCAGCGAAGTCACCCATTACACCTACAACAAAAGGCAGTTCTTTCTTAAGAGTCGTACCTTCAGTTTCAACATCATAGGTAATGTGGACACGAGGCTTCCGTACTCGTGATAGTTTCGAGTGGATACTCGTCATACCATTCTCCCTTTATTAATTTTCATTTTGTTCTGCTATGCCAACCAAACGGAAGTAGCTTTTCTTTGCATCCCCGTCGGAGATAAGTTCCGCCAGTAACTCCGGCAGAGGCATCCCACACCAACGAATAATCTGTTCGATGGAGTAAGAAACTGGTGAGTGAGGTTCACTCTCTCGGAAGAAATCAGCTACTTGCTGCAATTGTCTAATTGCCTGCTCTCGTGATTTCATGTTTGTCGCTAATAATGCATCACAACTTTGTGAACTTAACGGTTGTTCAGAAGAAGATTCATCAAGATCCTCTAGCTCTTCAAACACGGCTTGTGGTTGATTGAAACGATCTCCTAGAAGGTGCTTTAATGCCGAGTGTATTGATTCGAGTCTTTTTGATATATAAGAGCTAGGAGTCACATCACCGACCGCTTCGTCTAATCGCTGACTGAATTCATTAAATGATTCTGTAGCGAACTCCAAATCCGTGATTAATTCTTGATAAAACGTATCAGAAGTCGACTTAACCGTAGTTATAATTTCAGGTAGCTCAACAGCCCCAAGCTCGACTCGATTTCGGCGCTTATCTTCGTCTAAGCGCTCAAGCTCTATAGCTTGCTGATATTCCCAATAGGCATAAGCTTGCTCCACGCCTAAGTCAGTCAATGGTATACAAGCAATTGGAAAAATAAGTGTTCCTTCACTATCGATACCATTGAGGCCAATAATCGCCGATATTCTTGTCTCAATACCATCTTCATCAGGCATTGGGTACAGATCATCCCAAAAGTTCTCAATTAAACTGGTTGCGAGTTTGTAGCCAACGCCCATACCACGAAAACCATACAATCGAGTTAGGGCTTCTATAAGCCAGGCAACAAATTCCAAATCTTTAGACTGATTCGTGAGTATTTCTGGGACATCTTCAATAAATACTCGCCATAAATTACTGTGGGTATAGATACTTTCTTCTTCTATAAGAGCATTACGTTCAGCGTTGCGGGCGGCCATACGCTGATCTTTCAACCGATAGTAAGAAGACTGTGGTGATACATCCTCTCTAGGATCAATACCTGTAGGATTTTCTTGAGATATAGGAGCCAACGCTTGTTCATACCAATCAAACATTTCATTACTCATAAGCTCTCCCTCTTAGAAAGACAGGTATCGTCGCGTCTTCTCTAGTTACTGTTTCGCACTCCGTTTGCGCTTGGCGAACTTTGATCAAAGCACAAGTTACGTTATCACTTGCGCCCCGAACCAAAGCCGAATGCATGAGAGCTAATCCAGCTTGGTTGACTGAGTCTGCATACAATGTCCGATGAATTTCATCACTCGTAAGTTCCTTAGAGAGTCCATCGCTACAGAGTAGAAACTGATCGCCGTCAGCCAACTGCCCTGAAACTTGATCAATAGTGACACTTTCGTCGACCCCAACAGCTCTGGTAATAACATTTGCAAGAGGGTGCGATTCGGCATCTTCAAATGCCAATAAGCCCTGATCCACTAAGTCCATGACTTGACTATGATCACGTGTTTTTTGGACAAAATTACCACTTCTAAGCTGGTAAATTCGGCTATCACCCACCCAAAGACAGTGGTAATACCCATCCTGAATAAACAACAAAACAAGTGTTGTTCCCATCGTTTTACCGTCTAAGTGATTTTGTGCGTATTGGTAAATTTCTAAGTTCGCTTCTTGAACCACTCTTCGGATATCATCGATATTAGTATTGGAGACATCCTGCATGTGGCGCGCGACTCTATCCACTAGCATCTGGCTTGCTATATCGCCAGCACTGTGTCCACCCATTCCATCGGCAACCACCCAAATATGCTGTTCTGTCATATCCAACAGAGCATCCTCGTTATAAGGGCGTACTTTTCCTGCGTGCGATTTAGCAAAGGTAAAATAGTTCCAATTCATTCTTCTATCCTACCAATTCCACTTTTTCCAGCCGCCATCAAGCATGGCTGAAAACTGACCAATTGAAGGAAATCCACTAGTAATGAACATGCATGGTTCAACCTTCGTTGAACCTTCAGTCCACCAAAAACATGGTTTACTCAATTTTTCTTTAATGAGGTAATTCAAAAGCGTGTTTTGATCAGTATTGCCGTGATCATGAAAAACTGTAGATATTTGGCTTTGATAAAGAAACTCTAGAGGCTTCACTTCACTTGTTACATTCGCAACGAGGTCATTTTTTTCTTGAGTACTCTTATGCCAAACATCAAAGACAAAGTCGTCCTCAAGTACTGAAAGAGCAAGAGCGGCACTGTCCTCGGTCCAAGCTCTGTCACCCCAATATTGCGCAGCTTCACCTTTTACGGCACGAGCTATAGTAAAGAAAAAGTATCTACCGCATGCATCAACACTAGGAATCATGCTACCAATGTAGGTTGAGTCTTCTAAATAGCTAATATCCAAAGCAAAGTGCCACACAGGAGCCGTTAAAAAGTGCTCATTCCAGCTTTCACCCAGTTGTTCCCTGCTGACTGCAATAACCGCCTGTTGCCAATCATGCCAACGCTCCGAGAAATCTTGTGATAAACCATCTTTCACAAAGTCCCCTTTTGCAGGCATTTTACCGATATAGCCCCAGCCTGATGTTATAAGGTTCGTGGACATCTGAACCTCTCCATTTCATTTGACCAAAACGGATTAATGGCACTAGAAGGAATAAGCTCTAGCTGCACCTTATTTCCCTTTAAATCAATCATAACTATATTGTCTTTACGCGATTCTGGCCTTGCTTTAAGTGATTGATCCAAAAGCTTGAATATGCCCCACTCACCTTCATAGGTATGCGCAATTTCGCGTTTAGATTCAGGTGGTGTGAACACAATTCGAGTCTGATCTTGACCGGCAGGCCAACTCAACGATTTAGCTCTTGCTGGTCCATGCTTATAAACCAAATCTTGTCCACCCAACTCTAAGACAAATCGAGTAATGTGCTGGTCTAGATAAACAGGCTTCATCCCAAACTCTACGCGTAATGAATTATCAGATTCAAAGAAACCCCCTGTGTCAGGCTAGTTGTCACTGTTAAAAAATAACCAATTAAAGGGGCGGTGACAGAGGAAATATGTCTCGTT
>NZ_JAWOWF010000042.1:14343-48787 GCF_033340295.1 Vibrio sp. 1401 | reverse complement strand
CGTTTCAACCACGCAATCAGCAACTTGGACAACATTAACGAGAACGTGAATGCGTCGAAGAGCCGTATCAAAGATACTGACTTCGCGAAAGAAACGACGGCAATGACCAAGTCACAAATTCTATCGCAAGCGTCAAGCTCAATCCTTGCGCAAGCGAAACAAGCGCCAAACTCAGCGCTAAGTCTGCTAGGTTAATTTCAAACCTAAGACGAGAACCTCATTGGCTCGTGGTGAGAGATGAGCGAGTAAACCCAGCTTCGGCTGGGTTTTTTTCTGTCTTTTGGGGCCCCAGGATTTCTGCGAATCACGACATTAGAGCTTCATCACATTTCAGTAAGCCAAAGAAAATAATCGCAAAAAATTGAAAATTTCTTCTAAAGGATATTCATCGGTCGCCGTTAAAGGGACTGAGAGAAATGAGATGTACCTAAGTGAGGTGAGAGACACGACGGTACATTCACTAAAGCCTTAAGGAGATCAATTATGGCGATTAACGTTAATACTAACGTTTCTGCGATGACTGCACAGCGTTACCTAAACCAGGCAGCTGACGGTCAACAAAAATCAATGGAGCGTTTGTCTTCGGGTTATAAAATCAATAGCGCGAAAGACGATGCTGCAGGTCTACAGATTTCAAACCGTTTGAATGCACAAAGCCGTGGCCTAGACATGGCAGTGAAAAACGCAAACGACGGTATTTCTATTGCACAGGTTGCTGAAGGTGCAATGAATGAATCTACCAACATCCTACAACGTATGCGTGATCTTTCGCTTCAATCGGCGAACGGCTCTAACTCAAAAGCAGAGCGTGTAGCGATCCAAGAAGAAGTAACAGCGCTAAACGACGAGCTAAACCGTATTGCTGAAACTACCTCTTTCGGTGGTAACAAGCTTCTAAACGGTACTTACGGTACTCAATCTTTCCAAATCGGTGCGGACTCAGGTGAAGCAGTGATGCTTTCTATGGGTAACCTACGCTCAGACACTTCAGCAATGGGTGGTAAGAGCTACGCAGCAGAAGAGGGTAAAGACGCATCTTGGACTGTTGGTGAGAAAACAGAGTTCAAAATGAGCTACACCAACAAGCAGGGTGAAGAGAAAGAGCTATCAATCAGCGCTAAGCAAGGCGATGATATTGAACAGCTAGCGACATACATCAACGGTCAAAACGATGATGTAAAAGCCTCTGTTGGCGAAGATGGCAAACTACAAGTATTTGCTTCTTCTCAAAAAGTTGAAGGTGATGTTGAGTTTTCTGGCAACCTAGCAGACGAGATCGGCTTTGGTGGTCCGAAAGACGTAACAGTGAAAGACATCGACGTAACCACAGTAGCTGGCTCTCAAGAAGCAGTAGCGGTTATCGACGGCGCTCTTAAGTCCGTAGACAGCCAACGAGCTTCACTCGGTGCTTTCCAAAACCGCTTCAACCACGCAATCAGCAACCTAGACAACATTAACGAGAACGTTAACGCGTCTAAAAGCCGTATTAAAGATACTGATTACGCGAAGGAAACCACTGCGATGACTAAGTCGCAAATTCTTCAGCAAGCAAGTACTTCAATCCTGGCTCAAGCGAAGCAGTCTCCATCTGCAGCGCTAAGCTTGTTGGGCTAAGTGGTAAACCCAGCCTGAGGTCAACACCTTAGTGCTGGGGCACCAAAGCGATAGGTTCTATCGTTAGCCCATAAGGTGGAAGGGAGATTGTAATGGATATATCCTCCTACGCATCGAACATCCAGCCTTACGGCACGCCAAATGGCACAAAGTTTGCAAATAAAAATGGCAATGATATAGGCACGTCTAGCCCAGCAAATTCAAATGGTGAGATTTCGCCGCAAAAAGCGAAAAACACCGAATACGACTTCTCTGTTCAAGCTGCGCTCGAGATGGCTGAAAGCCGTCAAGAACTGAACAAAGAAGAACGTGAAAAATTGGTCGCGCAAATGAATGAATTTGTCACGTCCATAAACAAAGGAGTCGCATTTCGAGTGGATGAAGAATCCGGACGAGATGTGGTGACGATTTATGAAGCCAATACCGGTGACGTGATTCGTCAAATTCCTGATGAAGAAATGCTAGTGGTATTGCGTCGCCTAGCTGAGCACACAGCCAACAGCGGGTTGTTGACTGAAAAAGTGTAAGTCGTTTTTAGAGGTGATTTGATGAGTTTAGGCCCTTTGGGGATGTCTGGCGGCATGGATATTAATTCCATGGTCAGCAAAATTGTGGATGCCGAACGCGTACCAAAGCAGCAACGCATCGACAACGAACGCACGACAATTAATGCCAGTATCAGTGCTTACGGGCGACTCAGAGAATCATTGGATACGATGAAAAATCTCATGGCGAACTTTCGTCAGGAGAAAGCATTTGCCGTTCGCACCGTCGAAACGACCAATGACAATATCGTATCTGCCACGGCAACCACAGATGCTATCGCTGGCAAATATGCTATCGATGTGTTGCAGCTTGCTCAGAGCCATAAAGTCGCTTCTGACGTATTGCCAGAAGACGCAAAATTTGGCCCTGGTAAGCTGCAGATTTCGCTTGGTGATGAGCGTTTTAACATCGATGTTCGTTCCCGATCTAAGCTCATCGATGTCGTACGTGGCATCAATGGCGCTAAAGATAACCCTGGCGTTCGTGCATCTCTTATTAACGACGCCGAAGGTCCACGCCTTATCCTTGCTTCTAACCTCTCTGGTAAGGATCATCAAATCAGAGTCAGTGTGGAGGCAGAAAAAGGCAACCCTCTTAAATATTTCGAATACCAAACACTTGAAGACCGCGTCAACGCGCTTGAAGAAGCTCGTTCAGCGGCGGAAGATGTCTTAGGTCCTCTTAAATTTCCGGAACAACCAGCAGAAGAGCTGGATGCAAACGGCAATCCTCTACCTCCAGAAGAGCAAAAAGCGGCAGACGATGTACAAGATGATGCATCGCAAGCGCCAATCTCTGCGGCGGGTGCAGAAGCAGCCAAAGCTGGTCAAGAAGCCATTGATGAAGCCAACCGACGCGCGAGTTTACGCCCTGAAGACAGAATTCCAGGGTGGACAGAAACTGCGTCAGGTACTTTGTTGGACTCTTATGAAGAACCAGAGCTCGAACTCGACGAAAAGGCAATAGAGAAGGCACCAGATGTACCAGGCTGGAATAATGCCGCATCGGGCACCCTAACTGATTCTTACGTTACGACGAAAGAGGCTAAGCAGCTTCTTGAGCAAGAAAAAGCGGAAATCGAGCAAAAAATTGCGAGTGAAAAGCAAGCGTTAGACGAAAAAGTGGCACGTGGTGAACTTTCCGAAGCGCAAGCTAAGCAAATTCATCGCGCTAAACTTGATCCTCAAGAACGTGAGCGTCTGGAAAAAATTGATGAAGCAGAAGCGAAAATCGCAAAGGCACAATCTGCTTTTGAAGAATACCTTGGAATGACAGAAGTACAAGCAGGGCAAGATTCAGAAGTTCTGCTTGATGGCGTGGCAAAGCTATCTAGCCACAACAATGTGATTGAAGATGCGATCGAAGGTGTTGATTTAACACTAAAAGGCAAATCAGAACCGAATAAACCGCCTGCTGAAATTGGTGTCGAGTACGACCGTCAAAGTGTACGCAACGATATCGAAAACTTTGTGGCAGCGTATAACTCGTTTTATCAAACCTCCCAAGCGTTGGCGAGTGTGGATCCGGTAACTGGTCAAAAAGGGCCGTTGTCAGGTGACAGCACCGTACGCAGTGCAGATTCACGATTAAAATCGGTCTTTTCTACTCGAATCGATAAGGCGCCTGAAAACCTAAAGTCCTTAACAGAATTTGGCATTACGACGACACGTCAAGGCACCCTAGAAATCAACTATGACATGCTAGATCGCCAGTTGAACAATAACTTCAACGAGTTAGAAAAGTTCTTCGGTGGCAACACAGGTTTTGCTAAACGAGTAGAAGATGCGATTCACGGTATCACAGGTATTACAGGCAGTATTCGTACTCGAGAAAAAAGTCTCACAGAACAAAACTACCGTTTGAGTGACGATCAAGCGGCATTAGATCGCCGCATGGAAAGCCTAGAGAAGCGTACTCATGCGAAGTTTACCGCTATGCAAGATGCGACCGGTAAAATGCAGGGCCAGTTAGGCGCTTTGATGAGTGCGTTGGGTTAATAAATGCAAAAAGAACTCATGGAAATTAGTGATATAGATCAACTAATTACGCAAGAATTAGAAAAAATTGATTTTAATGCTGAAGAAATTCTTCGCTTGGTCGATATCAGGGAACGGTTATTGCAAAACCTGTTACCAATTATTCATCAAAATCCTTTGGTTAAGCAGGATGCAGAGTGGCAAGCATTGCTAACTCGTACCAAAAGAATTGTCGAGCTGATGCAATCGGAAACGTCAAAGGTCGGAAAAGAGCTCCATAAGTTTCGTTATGGCCAGCGTTCACTTCAGCAGTACAAAAAATTTATTTAAAAGAGGATTACTATGCGCGGTTCTTTGCAAGCATACAAAAAGGTATCAGTCGACAGCCAGCTTAGCGCGGCTTCTCCGCACAAAGTCATTCAAATGCTTATGGCTGGTGCGATTGAGCGCCTTATTCAAGGTAAAGCAGCCATGCAAGCAGGCAATATTCCAGCAAAAGGTGAGCGCTTAGGTAAAGCGTTAGACATCATTATCGCGCTACGCAGCTGTCTATCTATGGATGACGGTGGTGATATTGCTTCAAACTTAGATTCACTGTATGAGTTTATGATCACGCAAATTTCTGCTGCTAACCATCAAAATGAGCCTCAGCTGATCGACGACGTTATCGACATTATCCGTGAGATCAAGTCCGCTTGGGACCAAATCCCAACAGAGTTTCATAATCTTACCGCTGCTGAAGTTGGTATTTAATAGTCAAAACAATGCGTTAAGATACTAGACGAATATATTTGTCAATTGCGCAACGAGTTGTGTAGCAAAGTTTCTATCAAGCTCACACCTCTCCATTGCTTGGTTGCCTTATTTTTATATTCAAATAAAATAGAAGCCATTAGTAGCCCTAATGGCTTTTTTGTTGCTGATTTTCCTATTTTGTCTATCGTAAATTGAGTGTGGTGGTTCTGCCTTCTTTAGCACCCAATTGCGCAAATCAAGGTTTGGCCGCAACGCACCTAAAATAAAGGCAATCATTCTTACTTATGCATGGTTTGGCAAAGCTGCTTGTAATTGATGATGACGCATCAAGTCGTTTAAATTTAAGCAATATATTGGAATTTGTTGGAGAAAATTGCGAAGCGGTCAGTTCTGATCAGCTCAGCGATGTTGATTGGTCTAGCGTATGGTCGTGCTGTATTGTTGGTAATATTCCAGCAGGTCAAGCGGCGAGTACGGTTATCTCTCATTTAAACAGCGCTTACCACATCCCTCTTCTAGTCATGGGCCGTTTTCCTTTGCCTGTTGATGATCTTCCAAATTTTGTTGGTGAACTAGAGCTGCCGCTTAATTACCCACAGCTTAGTGAAGCGTTACGCCACTGCAAAGATTTTCTGGGGCGAAAAGGAGTGAATGTTGTTGCTAGTGCACGCAAAAACACGCTTTTTCGCAGCTTAGTTGGTCAAAGTAGAGGTATTCAAGAAGTTCGACACCTGATTGAGCAAGTATCAAACACGGAAGCAAACGTGTTGATCTTAGGTGAGTCCGGTACGGGTAAAGAAGTTGTTGCGCGTAACATCCACTATCACTCTTCATACCGCGATGGCGCATTTGTACCTATTAACTGTGGTGCAATACCGCCTGAGCTCCTAGAAAGCGAATTATTTGGTCACGAAAAAGGCGCGTTTACTGGTGCGTTAACTGCCCGTAAAGGTCGATTTGAGCTCGCAGACGGTGGCACTATCTTTCTTGATGAGATTGGCGATATGCCAATGTCGATGCAAGTAAAGTTGCTTCGTGTATTGCAAGAACGCTGCTTTGAACGTGTAGGTGGCAATAGTACCATCAAGGTAAATGTTCGAGTTGTGGCGGCGACACACCGTAATCTAGAAAATATGATTGAAGAAGGCACGTTCCGAGAAGACTTGTTCTATCGTCTGAACGTGTTTCCGATTGAGATGCCAGCGCTGAAAGAGCGCAAACAAGATATACCATTGCTGCTGCAAGAACTGATGACACGTTTAGAGGCGGAAGGCGGACAACCTATCTGTTTTACCCCTCGTGCGATCAATTCATTGATGGAGCACAACTGGCCGGGTAACGTGCGTGAGTTAGCGAACCTTGTTGAGCGAATGATCATTCTGTACCCAAATAGCTTAGTCGATGTAAACCACTTACCAACCAAATATCGCTACAGTGATATCCCGGAGTTCCAACCAGAAAGTAATCCGTTTATTTCGGTTGAAGAACAAGAGCGTGATGTGTTCCAAGACATCTTCTCTGAAGATTTTAGCTTTGAAGATCAAGACGACCTTGATCACAGCATGAACGCCCCGCAAGCGCTGCCACCGGAAGGGGTTAATTTGAAAGAGCTGCTGGCTGATTTAGAAGTTAATATGATCAGCCAAGCATTAGAAGCGCAGGGTGGCGTTGTAGCAAGAGCGGCCGACATGCTGGGTATGCGACGTACTACGCTGGTGGAAAAAATGCGTAAGTACAACTTACAGCGCTAGGTAAAGTGAAGTTTTAAGACGATATCTGAATTATCACTTGTGCTAGTTAACATCGTTTTTCTGGCATCCAAAACCGTTATCTCTGAGTGTCAACTTATTGTCGATAGCTTAACATCCTGATAAATATAAAGAATAGCTTGGTACGCTAATTGCTTGCCAAGCTATTTTAGTTTTAGCGGCGATATTTCGACAGGCAGTAATGGATAACAACACCAATCAATCCCATTTAGATTCCGTAGAGAATCAGGTTGAGCGCTACAAACAGGTGCTCGATGTGATGCCTGCTGGAGTGATTTTGCTCGATACGTACGGAGTAGTCCGTGAAGCAAATCCAGAAGCGCACCGAATTCTTGAGATTCCACTGGTTAACGAAAAATGGTTCAACGTTATCCAGGCGGTGTTTGACCCACGTGAAGATGATGGCCACGAAGTTTCATTACGTAATGGCCGTAAAGTTCGACTCGCCATCTCGGCGTCCACAACAGGTCAATTGATCCTGATTACCGATTTAACCGAAACCCGTTTACTTCAAGCTCGTGTCAGTGATTTACAGCGCTTATCGTCGTTAGGACGTATGGTTGCGTCGCTTGCTCACCAAGTAAGAACGCCGCTGTCGAGCGCTATGTTATATGCATCCAATTTGGGAGCGCCAAATCTTCCTCCAGCGACAAAAGATCGCTTCCAAACCAAATTAATGGATCGACTGCACGATTTGGAAAAGCAGGTTAATGATATGCTGCTTTTTGCTAAAGGTGGTGATAATAAAGTCATTAAGCCATTTACGATTGCCCAGTTGGTAGCGGAATATCAGCCGATGGTCGAAACCGCGCTAAAAAACAACAGTATTGATTACTGCCTAGAAGTGGAAGAAGAACAAACTGAACTACTAGGCAATGCGAACGCCATTGCATCCGCATTAAGTAATCTGGTCATGAATGCGATTCAAATGTCTGGTAAAGAATCGCAAGTCGATATTTTTTTCCGCCCGGTAAATGGTGAGTTACGCATTTCTGTGCAAGACAGCGGACCGGGAGTGCCCGAAGAACTGCAAGCCAAAATCATGGAGCCATTTTTTACCACACGTTCTCAAGGAACTGGATTAGGGTTGGCAGTTGTTCAAATGGTTTGCCGTGCCCATGACGGTCGATTGGAACTTATTTCAGAGCAGGGTGATGGAGCCTGCTTCACCATGTGCATTCCGCTAGAGCGAGTGCAAACAGAAGCGCAATAAGCGGCTTTTGGTAATAACAATTTCTGGAGAATCATAATGGCGCAAAGCAAAGTGCTGATCGTAGAAGACGATGAAGGTCTTCGTGAAGCCCTAGTCGATACTCTGGCTCTGGCAGGGTATGAGTGGTTGGAAGCGGACTGTGCTGAAGATGCACTGTTGAAGCTGAAATCGAATACGGTTGATATCGTCGTTTCTGATGTGCAAATGGCGGGTATGGGTGGCTTAGCTCTGCTCAAAAGCATCAAGCAGAATTGGCCTAACTTACCAGTATTGCTAATGACGGCGTACGCCAACATTGAAGATGCCGTGTCTGCAATGAAAGATGGCGCGATTGACTACATGGCGAAACCATTTGCACCAGAAGTGTTGCTAAATATGGTCAGTCGTTATGCACCGATAAAAAGTGATGACAACGGTGATGCTATCGTTGCTGATGAGAAAAGTCTGCGCTTACTCGCGTTGGCCGATAAAGTGGCGCGTACAGATGCGAATGTTATGGTGCTAGGTCCGAGTGGCTCAGGTAAAGAAGTGATGTCGCGTTATATTCACAACGCGTCAAATCGTAAAAATGGTCCTTTTGTCGCAATTAACTGTGCCGCGATTCCTGACAATATGCTCGAAGCAACACTGTTTGGCTATGAAAAGGGCGCATTTACTGGTGCTGTTCAGGCATGCCCAGGAAAGTTTGAACAAGCGCAAGGTGGCACAATCTTGCTTGATGAAATCAGCGAAATGGACTTGAACCTGCAAGCGAAGTTGTTGCGTGTTTTGCAAGAGCGAGAAGTAGAGCGCCTTGGCAGTCGCAAAAGCATCAAGTTAGATGTTCGTGTGTTAGCGACGAGTAACCGTGATCTTAAGCAATACGTGTCAGAAGGAAACTTCAGAGAGGACTTATATTACCGCCTGAATGTATTCCCAATTGCGTGGCCTGCACTTAAAGAACGTAAAGGCGATATTGCACCGCTTGCCAAGCATCTTGCTGAGCGTCATTGCAGCAAAATGGGCATGCCAGTGCCTCAATTCTCGACCGTTGCGTTAGAAAAACTATTGCAATACCCTTGGCCGGGTAATGTTCGTGAATTGGATAACGTGGTTCAACGAGCGCTGATATTAAGTGAAAATGGCGACATCGATGCAGAGCACATTTTGCTTGAGGGCGTAGATTGGCAAGATGCCAATAGCTTGCAACACGTGGTGCAAAACGCAGATATGGTCGTGCCCAATGTTAAGCCAGTTGCGCAAGCTGAGAGTGTCAGCCGCCCGGTCAGCGGTGGAGAAGGCTTAGGCAGCGAGCTACGCGATCAAGAATACGCCATTATTTTGGAGACTTTGGTTGAGTGTAATGGTCGACGCAAAGAAATGGCGGAGAAACTGGGTATAAGCCCTCGAACCTTGCGCTATAAGCTTGCCAAAATGCGTGATGCTGGTATAGATATCCCGAATTAACACAGACAACGGCCATAAGACGAAAAGTGTAAGTAAATTGATTGCTAATGTCTTATGGCACGTTAATTGCTGTGTCAATAATCAGTTTTGTTAATAGTCAATCTTTTGGCTTAGAGGTGCTAATGAAAATTGATGGTATTCAGGCAGAAATGCGCGCCATGATGGTAGAAGCAACCAATACGACTCCTACTGCAAGTGGGGCGAAAGTTGGAGCGGATTTTAACGATCTCCTAACTAAAGCCATCAATAACGTGAACACACTTCAAAAAGCATCTGGTGATTTACAAACCCGTTTTGATCGTGGTGATGCCGATGTATCCCTTTCTGACGTTATGATCGCTCGTAACAAGTCTAGTGTCGCTTTTGATGCGACGGTTCAAATTCGCAATAAACTCGTTGAGGCATATAAAGACCTCATGAACATGCCAGTGTAATTTAGGTAATAAGTGTGGCAGACAAGTCTACAGATTTAACCGTCACTGAAGGCGGCTCAGATGGTGCACTGGTAGCAAGTTCCGATGTGGATGTGGAGAGTCAAAATCCAGATCTAGAGGAGCGTAGTGCGTCAAAATTCGATATGGCAGTGGGCGACCTCGATTTACTTCGTCAGGTTGTGCTTGTGCTGTCGATATCCATCTGTGTTGCATTGATCGTGATGCTGTTCTTTTGGGTCAAAGAACCGGAAATGCGCCCACTTGGTGCGTATGAGACCGAAGAATTGATCCCCGTTCTGGATTATCTGGACCAGCAGAAAATCAATTATAAGCTTGATGGCAATACTGTTTCTGTTGAATCGAGTGAGTACAACTCGATCAAACTTGGCATGGTTCGTTCCGGCGTTAACCAAGCTACAGAAGCGGGCGATGATATTTTGCTGCAAGACATGGGTTTTGGTGTTTCACAACGTCTCGAGCAAGAGCGTCTCAAACTCAGTCGAGAGCGCCAATTGGCTCAAGCAATTGAAGAAATGAAGCAAGTTCGCAAAGCACGAGTGTTATTGGCACTGCCAAAGCACAGCGTGTTTGTGCGTCATAACCAAGAAGCGTCTGCGTCGGTATTTTTGACATTGTCGACAGGCACGAACCTTAAGCAACAAGAAGTGGATTCTATTGTCGACATGGTGGCTAGTGCTGTGCCGGGAATGAAAACTTCTCGAATTACCGTCACAGATCAGCATGGCCGCTTACTCAGCTCAGGCTCCCAAGATCCCGCTTCTGCGGCGCGACGCAAAGAACAAGAATTAGAACGCAGCCAAGAGCAAGCGCTGCGCGAAAAAATTGATTCCGTACTATTACCCATTTTAGGTTATGGCAACTATACGGCGCAGGTTGATATCCAAATGGACTTCAGTGCGGTTGAACAAACCCGCAAACGCTTTGATCCAAACACCCCTGCGACTCGCAGTGAGTACGCACTCGAAGATTACAATAACGGTAACATGGTAGCGGGTATTCCGGGTGCGTTGAGTAATCAGCCTCCAGCGGATGCCTCAATTCCGCAAGATGTGGCTCAAATGAAAGATGGTTCTGTCATGGGGCAGGGTTCAGTTCGTAAAGAATCCACGCGTAACTTTGAACTTGATACGACCATCAGCCACGAGCGAAAGCAGACTGGGACGGTGGCTCGTCAGACCGTTTCTGTTGCGATTAAAGACCGTCGTCAAGTTAACCCTGATACGGGTGAAGTGACTTATACCCCAATGTCCGAATCTGAAATCAATGCCATTCGCCAAGTATTAATTGGTACTGTTGGCTTTGATCAAGGCCGTGGCGATTTGCTGAATGTATTGAGTGTAAAGTTTGCTGAGCCAGAGGCTGAGCAGCTAGAAGAACCACCAATTTGGGAGCACCCTAACTTCAGTGATTGGGTTCGTTGGTTCGCAAGTGCATTAGTGATTATTGTGGTTGTGTTGGTTCTGGTTCGCCCAGCAATGAAGAAATTGCTTAACCCTACCAGCGATGATGAAGACGAAATGTACGGACCAGACGGCTTGCCGATTGGTGCGGATGGTGAAACTAGCTTGATTGGCAGTGACATCGAAAGCAGCGAACTGTTCGAGTTTGGCTCAAGTATTGATTTGCCAAACCTTCATAAAGATGAAGATGTATTGAAAGCGGTTCGCGCTCTGGTTGCGAATGAACCTGAACTGGCTGCTCAAGTAGTGAAAAACTGGATGAATGACAATGGCTAACGATATCGTACCTCAAGATGACAACGCCGCGGGAATGCCAGTAGAGCTGGATGTTTCAACCATTACCGGCGAAGAAAAAGCGGCAATTTTACTACTGAGCCTTAATGAACAAGATGCAGCTGGCATTATCCGTCACCTAGAACCAAAACAGGTTCAGCGTGTTGGTAGTGCGATGGCTCGCGCGAAGGATCTCAGCCAAGACAAGGTATCTGCTGTTCATCGTGCGTTTTTGGAGGATATCCAGAAATACACCAACATTGGTATGGGCAGCGAAGACTTTATGCGTAATGCACTGGTTGCCGCTCTTGGTGAAGACAAAGCCAACAACTTAGTTGACCAGATCCTACTTGGTACGGGCTCAAAAGGTTTGGATTCTTTGAAATGGATGGACCCACGCCAAGTGGCGAGCATTATTGTCAATGAACACCCACAGATTCAAACTATCGTACTGTCTTATTTAGAAGCAGACCAATCTGCAGAGATTTTGTCTCAGTTCCCTGAGCGCGTGCGTTTGGATCTGATGATGCGTATTGCCAACCTTGAAGAAGTTCAGCCATCAGCATTGGCAGAGCTGAACGAAATCATGGAGAAACAGTTCGCGGGTCAAGCGGGTGCACAAGCAGCCAAAATTGGCGGCCTGAAAGCAGCAGCGGAGATCATGAACTACCTAGACAACAACGTCGAAGGTTTGTTGATGGAACAAATTCGCGATCAGGACGAAGACATGGCGACGCAAATCCAAGACCTAATGTTTGTCTTCGAAAACTTAGTCGAAGTGGACGACCAAGGTATTCAGAAGTTGCTGCGTGACGTACCACAAGACGTGTTGCAAAAAGCACTCAAAGGTGCAGATGACTCGTTACGTGAGAAAGTCTTCAAGAACATGTCTAAACGTGCTGCTGATATGATGCGTGATGATATAGAAGCGATGCCGCCAGTACGAGTGGCAGATGTAGAAGCCGCTCAGAAAGAAATCTTAGCAATTGCCCGTCGAATGGCGGATGCTGGTGAGCTCATGTTGTCTGGCGGTGCTGACGAATTCTTATAATTTCTATTGCTTCGCAATTATCCTATTGCGGAGCACCCTCACTTCTTAATCGAACACACAATAGGTAACCCATGGCTGGCGATAGAAAACGTGGATTTATCCGTCCTGATGAAGATGATTCGATGATCGAACCTCAACGTTGGGGGCTGCCTGATTATGGCGAGCCTAAAGCCAAACAAGCAAAACAAACCGCGTTCAACTATGACCCGGGATGGGTGCCGAATTTTGATGAGCCTGAAGAAGAGCAGCCACTTGCGCTAACCGAAGAGCAAATTGAACTGATTAAGCAAGGCGCTTATCAAGAAGGCTTACATCAAGGTCAGGAAGCTGGCTTTAAGCAAGGTTACGACAAAGGTAAAGAAGAAGGGTTGCAAGCCGGCCATGCTGAAGGTCTCGAGCTCGGAAAAGCTGAAGGGGTAACTGCAGGGCAAGAATACATTCAGCAGCAAGTTGAAACCTTTATGAACTTGGCCAATCAGTTTGCTCAACCTTTGGAGTTGATGAATGCTCAGGTTGAAAAGCAGCTGGTGGATATGGTGCTCTGTTTAGTTAAAGAAGTGGTGCACGTTGAAGTACAAACCAACCCTCAAATTATTTTAGATACGGTGAAGCAGTCGGTCGAAGCGCTACCAATATCAGGCCACCCTATTACCTTGCACCTGAATCCAGAAGATGTCGCGATTATTCGTTCAGCTTATGGTGAAGAAGACCTTAATTGTCGCAACTGGACGTTAGTTGCTGAGCCATCGCTCAATCGAGGTGACGTCCAGATTGAAGCCGGTGAATCAAGCATTAATTATCGCATGGAAGAACGCGTCAAAAGCGTATTGCACAGCTTTTGTGGCGCAAACCGTCATCAAGAGGGTGAGTAATCCATGCAAGCACTCGCTGACCGCTTAAAAAGCTACAAAGTTGAAGGCCTTACGACGCGCCCTGTCGCCTCTGGCAAACTGGTGCGTGTGGTTGGGTTAACGTTGGAAGCAATCGGCTGTCGCGCACCAATTGGCAGTTTATGCTTAGTGGAAACCATGTCAGGTCAGATGGAAGCCGAGGTTGTCGGCTTTTCAGGTGACAACCTATTTTTAATGCCAAGCGAACAAATTACGGGCATTTTACCTGGCGCGAGAGTCACCCCTTTAACCAGTGACGCTGGTTTGCCTGTCGGCATGGAGTTACTTGGGCGCGTGATAGACGGGGTTGGGAATCCACTTGATGGACTTGGCCCTTTGTATACCGATCACCGTGCCTCTTTTAATGCCGAGCCGATCAACCCGTTGGCTCGAAAACCAATTTCTGAACCGCTCGATGTTGGCCTAAAAGCCATCAATGGTTTGTTGACGGTTGGTAAAGGTCAGCGTATCGGTCTGTTTGCAGGTTCTGGTGTGGGTAAATCGGTCACGCTTGGCATGATGACGCGAGGCACCACCGCACAGGTTGTGGTCGTCGGCCTGATAGGTGAGCGTGGACGTGAAGTTAAAGAGTTCATCGAAGAGGTCTTGGGTGAGGACGGTCGTCACCGCTCAGTGGTGGTCGCGGCGCCTGCCGATGCTTCACCTCTAATGCGCTTAAAGGGGTGCCAAACGGCATTAACGATTGCTGAATACTTCAGGGACCAAGGGTTAGATGTTCTGCTATTGATGGATTCGTTGACTCGTTTTGCACAAGCACAGCGTGAAATCGCACTTTCTGTTGGTGAGCCGCCAGCGACGAAAGGTTACCCGCCTTCTGTATTTGCCAAGCTGCCAGCGCTGGTTGAGCGAGCGGGTAATGGAAGTGCCGAGCAAGGCTCGATTACGGCGTTCTTTACCGTGTTGACCGAAGGGGATGATTTGCAAGATCCGATAGCGGACGCATCGCGAGCCATTCTTGATGGCCATATTGTACTTTCTCGTGAAATGGCGGATGCAGGCCATTATCCGGCGATTGATGTCGAGAAGTCGGTGAGCCGTGTTATGCCGCAAATCACGACCGAAGAGCACGTTCTGATGTCAAAAGCGGTGCGACAGGTCTTGTCTATTTGTCGCAAGAATCAAGATTTGGTCTCGATTGGAGCGTACAAACCGGGTACCGATCCTGCTATTGATGGCGCATTTACTTTGAAACCGAAGTTAGACGAATACTTGCAGCAGAGCATGAAAGAATCGGTGCCATACGATATGTGCGTCAATATGCTTAGAAACATTTTGGGTGGGTGATAGCGCATGAATAATGCGATGGAGTTTCTACTTGAGCAAACTAAGGATCGTGAAGACCAAGCTGTGCTTGCACTGAACAAAGCGCGTTCTGAACTCGAAGATTATTACCGTCAGGTTGAACAAATTGAAAAGTATCGGCTTGATTATTGCCAGCAACTCGTCGACCGTGGTCAGGCGGGCCTAACGGCAAGTCAATATGGACACTTAAATCGATTCCTTACCCAGCTAGATGAAACTTTATCTAAGCAAAAGCAAGCAGAAAGTCATTTCAATGAGCAGGTTGAAAACTGTAAAGAATATTGGTTAACCGTGCGTAAAGAACGCAAATCCTATGAGTGGATGATAGACAAACGCGAAAAAGAGAAACAACTTGCTGAAGCTAAGCGCGAACAAAAGCAAATGGACGAGTTTTCCACCTTACTTTACAGTCGAAAACCACATCGTTTCTAAACGTTATCGGTTCGATATTGCATTACGGTGTTGCAGCTGACTACATCTCTACCGATTCAAGTAAGGTAACTTTGATTGAGTCTTGTTCAATTAACTCAAACACCTTCGGTCGAATCTCGCGAACCCACCACTCGTTGTATGTTTTTTCGTAGAGAGCCTGGCGTGCTTGTTCATTGTCGAACTCTCTAAGCCAAACAAAATAGTCATGTCCATCATCACCAGTGTGGACGTAAGTATTCAGTACACGCATGCCTTGTGAACGTTGATAGGGCAACAGTTCTTCCTTCATCCAACTTAGCCACTGTTCTGTTTTGCCTGCTCTGATTCTATATTGGCGTAATTCTGTGATCTTCAAAGTGATTCCTTAATTGTTAAGTCAAATGTCTGTTTACGCTTATCGTTTTTCAAAGTCAATCAAGTAGCTGTACATCATGTTAGGAACCAGGTTCTCGGATAGTACTGTTGATGTTTGTTCCATAAACATGCCATCTATTAGCTTACCGAGAATTGGCTCAATATTGTGGTGTGATTTTTGCATTTTAGCTGTCAGTGTCGGGTCTTTTTGACCTTTGTTTGCCGCCAGTATTGCTGTCTGTCAGCGATACGCTCAGAGCCACGAGAACGAGAGTTTCTAAATGAGTGTGAATTTGTCCCATGTATCTGCGACTACCAAGACGCCAGTTTCTGATGTGTCCGCTAAAGCGTCCGCAGAGAGCACTGAGAGCAAGGGATTTTTAGAAACGTTAACCGATGCATTTGCTGGTAAACAAAAGCCCGAAAAAGTAGCAACAGAATCGACAGTGGTTGAAGAAAAAGAAAGAGCGGATGTAGGCAGTACTTCTTCTGCTAACGTCTCGGACGAATTGTTGGCGCAAGAAAGCCAAGAATCCGTCAGTGACGGGACCCATGATTTTGATGAAATATCAGCAAACAAACCGAATGCAACCTTAAGTGAAGAAGTAAGTTTACAAAAGGCGAGTAACAGCACACCTTTGGAGCATGATGTTGAAGCTATTGAAAAAGTGAAATCAACATCAATTGATACGAGTAACCCATCAAATACAATGGACGTAAAAAGCACGATGGGCGAAGGACAACAGCTTCTTGGTCGAATTGAACAAGCGAATCAAACCCTGAATGCGAGTAATGCATCCATCGATAGTGGCAAAGTTTTGCCTCAGAGCGCGAATTTAGTGCATTCGTTCCACGAGCAAGCAACCGTTTCGACACACCTTGATGGGCTGGCTTTGAATGAAACGCCATCAGTTCATTCTCTTGAACAAGCACAGATGATCCCAGGACAAGACTTAGAGCCAATTTTAGATAAGAATGGTCAACCTATCGATGTCGACAAACTTTCGCCTGAGTTTGCTGCTTGGCAAGAGCTAGCGAAACAAGCCAGCCATCCGACGGCTAAGAGCGCAGTCAGTGGTGAAGTAGCTAATGATCTGTCGCCGTTGTTAACAGACGTTGATGGTTCCAACATCGACGCGCTTCCACGAGTCTCCTTGGATGAACTTGAAGTTATAGATACTAAGTTGGCGCAAGGAAAACCACTGACTCAGCAAGAAGCTCAGATCATTGAAGGGTTGAAACAAGGAAGGATCACGGCGGATATTCCTGATCAAGACCTTGCCCAATTTGTTGCGCTCCCTAATGACATTAAACAGATTCTCGCAGAGCAACAAGTACAACATAATTTAACTCGCCAGGCTGGACCTATGGCAGTGTCTCAGCAAATCCAGCATACAGCGGCTCAAGTACCCCAGCCACAAACTGCTCATAGTGGAGAAAAAGTCGCATTATCTCCAACGCCCGATACGTTGATAACCGCGCAAGTGCCGACGTCGCTTCAAGGTGTGAAAGACGGAGAGATTAGCCAGAAAGTGATGAACGCAGCATTGGCGACTGGTGCGCTAAAGGCGACTGCGGATAAACAAGATAAGCCGGATCTCCAACACGGTTTCGCTGGACAGCTTCAGGCTATGGCAGGTCAGCAAGGAATTAATGTACAGCAACAAGCGCGTATTGATGCTGCACAACAAGCTCAGCTTCCGTTGCAACTAACTAAAGAGCTAGCCAACGAGCAAGTTGCGGAAAAAGTGCAAATGATGATGTCGAAGAATCTGAAAAATCTCGATATTCGTCTTGATCCACCAGAGTTAGGTCGTATGCAAATTCGTATGACCATGAATAATGACGTTGCCAATGTACATTTTACAGTGAACAACCCGCAAGCTCGTGACATTATTGAACAGACGCTCCCTCGTTTGAGAGAAATGCTAGCACAACAAGGTATGCAGCTGGCTGATTCTTCCGTCCAGCAACAAAACAGCGGGCAACAGCAAGGTAGGTATACTGCTGAACAACATGGTCAAAGCGCGCAAAGTGGCGGTTTTTCTGGACAGTCCGAAGAGGGTTTTGAATATGATGTCAATCTGGATTTGAATGTCGCTTCAAAGCGTGATGGAATTAGTTTTTACGCATAAAAGGCCGTTTAACGGCAATGGAATATGGTTACCAAGCAACTCACTAAAACGTCTTGGTAACTCAAAAAAACAATAAGAGACAAGAATGGCAGAAGAACAGTTACAAGGGGCCGATGCGCCGAAAGGAAAAAGCAAGTTACTTATCATCATCATCGCTGTTGTAGTATTACTACTTGGTGGCGGGGCAGCGGCATTTTTTCTAATGGGCTCTGATGAACCTGCTCAGGCTGAATCGTCTCAACAGGCTCAAGTGAAGGCATCGGATGCTGCGCCCATCGCGTATGTGAATCTTCCTCAGGCATTTGTATTTAACGTTACTGGGGATAGCCGCGATAGGCTGGTTCAAATTAAAGCGCAGTTAATGGTTCGCGGTGCAGAAAATGAAGAGTTGGCGCGGTATCATTCGCCACTGATTGAAAGCTCTATGCTATCAACGTTTGCTTCCGCGACGGTTGATCAATTGCGCTCTCCTACAGGACGAGTGGAATTGCGCGATCGTGCTTCCGAAGATATCAAAGCAGCGCTGAATGCTGCGGTCGGTAAGCCAGTGATTGAAAAAGTACTGTTTACAGATTTTGTTATTCAATAGGTAAAACGTGACCGATCTATTAAGCCAAGACGAAATTGATGCGCTATTGCATGGGGTTGACGATGTTGATGACGTCGATGAACCGATAGAAAACGACACTGAGGGTGCCGTCAATTTTGATTTCTCGTCGCAAGACAGAATCGTACGTGGTCGAATGCCGACGCTCGAACTTATCAACGAGCGCTTTGCACGGCACATGCGTATTAGTCTGTTTAATATGCTGCGTAAAACGGCAGAGGTGTCGATCAATGGCGTGCAGATGATGAAGTTTGGTGAATACCAGAACACATTGTACGTGCCAACCAGTTTGAACATGGTGCGTTTTCGTCCGTTAAAAGGTACTGCGTTGATCACCATGGAGGCTCGTTTAGTCTTTATTCTGGTAGAAAACTTCTTTGGCGGTGATGGTCGATTCCACGCCAAAATCGAAGGCCGCGAATTTACCCCAACGGAACGCCGCATCATTCAGTTGTTACTGAAAATTGTATTTGAAGATTATAAAGAAGCGTGGTCGCCAGTGATGGGGGTAGAGTTCGAATATCTCGACTCTGAAGTAAACCCAAGCATGGCAAACATTGTCAGCCCGACAGAAGTGATTGTCGTGAGTTCATTCCATATAGAAGTTGACGGCGGTGGCGGCGATTTTCATGTCGTTATGCCTTACTCCATGGTTGAGCCTATTCGTGAACTATTGGATGCAGGTGTTCAGTCCGACAAGATGGAAACGGACGTTCGCTGGAGCTCAGCACTACGTGAAGAGATCATGGATTGTCCGGTTAACTTCCGCGTGAACTTGCTCGAAAAAGACATTTCTTTGCGTGATCTCATGGAGCTGCAACCGGGCGATATCATCCCGATTGAAATGC
This sequence comes from Vibrio sp. 1401, assembly GCF_033340295.1. NCBI lineage: Bacteria > Pseudomonadati > Pseudomonadota > Gammaproteobacteria > Vibrionales > Vibrionaceae > Vibrio > Vibrio sp. 1401. The sequence continues at coordinate 29,639 of NZ_JAWOWF010000042.1, read as the reverse complement.
CAGAACATGCGACGATGTTTGTAGAAGACCTACCGACCTATCGCGTAAAAATGGGTCGTTCGGAAGACAAATTAGCGGTGCAAATTTCTGAGGAAATTGAGCGCCCACATGTCGTCAAAACAGATTTAGCTTTCTTAGGTAAAGACATCATGTCTGAGCTTGAGAGTGAAGACGATATAGACCATTAAGATACCTTATTAAACAGACATGCTATGGCATGAGTTAGGCGTAACACAGGATAGAAAAATGGAACCAAGTGACGATCAAAAGCTAGCAGACGAATGGGCAGCCGCTCTTGGCGAAGACCCGTCTGCCCCTTCTGTAGACGTAGATGAAGTATTGGCTGCGCCACTGGAAGAGCTAAAAGACACTTCAAGCCCAATTAGCGAAGATGAGCGTCGTAAACTCGACACTATTATGGATATCCCGGTGACGATTTCGATGGAAGTCGGTCGTTCTCAAATTAGCATTCGGAACCTATTGCAGCTTAACCAAGGTTCGGTTGTTGAGTTGGATCGTCTAGCCGGTGAGTCGCTCGATGTATTGGTTAACGGTACTTTGATTGCTCACGGCGAAGTCGTGGTCGTCAACGATAAGTTTGGTATCCGTTTGACGGATGTGATCAGCCAAACTGAACGAATTAAGAAGCTGCGTTAAGATGAGTCGTTCAATCAAAATGCGATTGAAGCAAATCACTGGAGCACTGAGCTTAATGCTAAGTGCTCCTTATGCATTTGCTGCCGCACCAAATAATCTGGATCTTGCGACGACACTTGGCTCGCTTGTGCTTGTAATCGGCGTGATTCTTTTGCTGGCTTGGTTGCTGAAACGTATGCAAGTGCCAGCGATGGGACAACAAAAGGGCTTGCGTATAGTGAGTCAGTTGCCAGTGGGTACAAAAGAAAGAATCGCAGTAGTTCAAGTGGGTGAAGAACAGTTTTTGGTTGGGATTACTAGCCAATCGATCCAAACTTTAGCCAAGTTAGATAAGCCACTGAAAGAGGAAGAGTTGGCGACCAATGCTTTTGCGACTCAATTTAGCCAGCTGATCAAAAAACATGACAAAGGGTAATCCAATTCGTTTGCTCCTGAGTACGTTGTTACTTTTTGTCGGCGTGCTGTTTTCTTCATTTACCTTTGCTGAAGCAGAGGAGTCAGCGCTGCCAGATAACTTAGCCGATGGAAGTGGTGTTACAGTTCAGGCTATGCAAAGTGATACTGGTGCTAGCCGTGCTATGTCCGTTTCTAGTGGCGGTGGTATTCCAGCATTCACCATGACCACGAACCCTGATGGCAGTGAAGACTACTCGGTTACACTACAAATTTTAGCGTTAATGACCATGCTTGGCTTCTTGCCTGCCATGGTGATTCTGATGACCTCGTTCACTCGAATTGTGGTGGTGATGTCGATATTGCGTCAGGCAATGGGTTTGCAACAAACGCCTTCTAATCAGGTTATTATTGGTATTGCGCTGTTTTTGACCTTTTTTGTTATGTCTCCTGTCCTGAACGAAATCAACGACAAAGCTGTTCAGCCTTATTTGAACGAGCAAGTTACGGCGCGAGAAGCGTTTGATGCTGCACAAGCGCCAATGAAAGCATTTATGCTTAAGCAGACCCGAATCAAAGATTTGGAGACGTTCGTAACCATGTCAGGAGAGCAAGTCGAGAATCCAGAAGATGTGTCGATGGCGGTGTTGATTCCGGCTTTTATCACCTCAGAGCTAAAAACTGCATTCCAAATTGGCTTTATGCTCTTCTTGCCGTTTTTGATTATTGACCTTGTAGTCGCTTCGGTACTGATGGCAATGGGTATGATGATGTTGTCACCAATGATTGTTTCGTTGCCGTTCAAGTTGATGTTGTTCGTATTGGTCGATGGTTGGAACTTGATACTCTCGACACTTGCGGGCAGCTTTGCCCTTTAGATAAGCGCAGATAGAGGATAAGACATGACACCAGAAATGTTTGTCGAGCTTTTCCGTGAAGCACTTTGGATGGTGCTTATCATGGTCTGCGCTATTATCATCCCAAGCTTGCTTATCGGCCTTGTAGTTGCGATTTTTCAAGCTGCGACATCCATCAACGAACAAACATTGAGCTTCTTACCGCGTTTGATTGTCACGCTTTTGGCCCTGATGCTGTTTGGGCATTGGATGACGCAAATGTTGATGGAATATTTCTATGGCTTGATTGAACGCTTACCTCAGGTGCTTTATTAGAGGCGCCTATGGAGTACCCCACTAGCGTTGTCTTAGATTGGATCGCAAACTACTTCTGGCCCTATGTTCGTATCTCATCCATGTTGATGGTGATGACAGTAACCGGGGCCCGATTTGTTTCGCCAAGAATCCGCCTTTACCTCGGTTTAGCCATCACTTTCGCTGTCATGCCAGCCATCCCCGCCGTACCTCAGGACATTGAGCTACTCTCGTTTCGTGGCTTCATGACCATTGCCGAGCAAATGATCATCGGCATAGCGATGGGTATGGTTACTCAATTTATGATTCAAACCTTTGTCCTACTTGGTCAAATATTGGGTATGCAATCAAGTTTGGGCTTTGCTTCTATGGTTGATCCCGCAAATGGTCAGAACACGCCATTGCTTGGCCAGTTATTCATGTTCTTAACGACAATGTTTTTCCTTGCCACCGATGGACACTTAAAAATGCTGCAATTGGTGGTGTTCAGTTTTAAAACTTTGCCGATTGGCTCCGGCTCGCTCAACGCGGTTGATTTCCGTGAAATGGCAGGCTGGCTTGGTATTATGTTCCAAACTGCATTGAGTATGTCTCTATCCGGCATTATTGCACTACTGACCATTAACTTGTCGTTTGGTGTAATGACCCGTGCCGCACCACAGCTGAATATCTTCTCGCTTGGTTTTGCTTTTGCTTTGATGGTGGGTCTATTACTTTGTTGGTACATACTGGCTGGTCTATACAGTCATTATGAAATGTTCTGGACAGTGGGTGAGGCGCAGATTTGTCGGCTCATTCGCTTGGAGTGCTAAGATTTGGCAGAATCAGACGGTCAGGAACGCACCGAAGAAGCCACGCCCCGACGGTTACAACAAGCCAGAGAAAAGGGGCAGGTCGCTCGATCTAAAGAGCTTGCATCAGCATCTGTGCTGATCGTTGGCGCCATTTCATTGATGTGGTTTGGCGAGGCGTTAGCACGTTCATTGTTTTCCATCATGAGCCGTTTATTTGATCTTCAACGAGAAGAGATTTTCGATACTGCAAAACTGTTTGATATCGCTTTGGGCGCGATGAGTGATTTGTTGTTCCCACTATTTTTGGTGTTAGCGACATTGTTTACCGCCGCCATGATTGGAGCAGCAGGTGTGGGAGGAATCAGTTTTTCTGCCCAAGCGGCCATGCCCAAGCTGTCGAAAATGAATCCACTTAGCGGCTTAAAGCGAATGGTTGGCATGCAAAGCTGGGTAGAGTTGATCAAATCAATCCTTAAAGTGGTTCTGGTCACTGGTGTCGCCATCTATTTGATCCAAGCATCGCAGGCCGATCTGATTCAATTGAGCATGGATGTGTATCCGCAAAACATCTTCCATGCTTTAGATATTTTGCTGAACTTTATTTTGCTGATCAGTTGCTCGCTATTGATTGTGGTTGCCATCGATATTCCATTTCAAATTTGGCAGCACGCCGATCAGTTAAAAATGACCAAGCAAGAAGTCAAAGACGAATACAAAGAGACTGAAGGTAAGCCGGAAGTGAAAGGCCGTATTCGTATGTTGCAAAGGGAAGCGGCTCAACGTCGAATGATGGCGGACGTTCCTCAAGCTGATGTTATTGTTACTAACCCAGAGCACTTCTCGGTAGCGCTTCGTTATAAACAGAAGACAGACCGTGCGCCAGTCGTGATCGCTAAAGGTACTGACCACATGGCGATGAAGATTCGAGAAGTCGCCCGCGAACATGACATTACGATTGTGCCCGCACCACCTTTGGCTCGTGCGTTGTACCACACGACAGAGCTCGAGCAAGAGATCCCCGATGGGTTATTTACTGCCGTCGCTCAGGTTTTGGCATTTGTATTCCAATTGAAGCAATACCGAAAACGAGGTGGACAGCGCCCGAAAATTCAAGATTATGATTTGCCAATCCCGCCCGAGCACCGTCATTGATACGAAAAGCGGTAAAGCCTTAAAAAAGCTCGTTTGATCAAAAGCTAAGCTCTATTTGAGTGTTTAGTCATTATTTTGGCGCTAATTATGGTACATAGATTGCTTAAAACGCTTTAATTATCAACCCTACCTAAACTTTTAGGCTAAAGCGGTCGCGTATTAATAGTAAGAGCTTACGTGACGCTTCAATCGATTGAGATCTCTCGCAGTATGAAGTTAAGCCTGCCGTTTGCAGATAAATTGCCACGAATCCCTCAACGTGAAATGCCAGCTATTGGTGCTCCGGTGATGGTTTTGGCCACCCTAGCGATGGTGGTACTGCCGATTCCAGCATTTTTGCTGGATATGTTCTTCACCTTTAACATCGCGCTGTCGATGGTGGTGTTGTTAGTGACCGTTTACACACGTCGCCCTTTGGACTTCGCTGCTTTTCCAACGGTATTGCTGATCGCCACGTTGCTCCGCTTGGCTTTGAACGTTGCCTCGACTCGTGTCGTCTTACTGCATGGTCATGAAGGCGGTAATGCGGCAGGTAACGTAATTGAGGCGTTCGGTAACGTCGTTATTGGTGGTAACTACGCGGTCGGCCTAGTGGTTTTCCTCATCTTAATGATCATCAACTTTATGGTGGTGACCAAAGGTGCGGGTCGTATCTCTGAGGTAAGTGCTCGCTTTACGCTTGATGCGTTGCCGGGTAAGCAAATGGCGATTGATGCCGACTTGAATGCCGGATTGATAGACCAAGAGCAGGCAAGAGTTCGTCGTTTTGAAGTGACCAAAGAAGCGGATTTCTATGGCTCGATGGATGGTGCCTCGAAGTTCGTAAAAGGTGACGCGATTGCCGGTATTTTGATTCTGTTTATCAACATCGTCGGCGGTCTGTCGATCGGTATGGCGCAGTATGGATTGGGTTTCGGTGAAGCGATTGAAATCTATACCTTACTGACAATCGGTGATGGTTTGGTCGCACAAATCCCATCGCTATTGCTGTCGATTGCAGCGGCAATGATGGTGACGCGCCAAAACACCGATGAAGACATGGGGGAACAACTGGTCTTCCAGATGTTCGACAACCCAAAAGCGCTGATGATTACTGCGGCTATTCTTGGTGTGATGGGCATCGTACCGGGCATGCCACACTTTGCGTTTTTGAGCCTGGCAGTCGCGGCCGGTGCAGCGGCATATTTCATCGACAAACGGCAGAAGCAGAAAGCGAAAGAGCCCGCTTTACCAGCAACAGCAGACGAAGGTACAGAACCTTCCTCACAGCGCGAACTGTCTTGGGATGACGTCCAGCCAGTCGATATTATTGGCTTGGAAGTCGGTTATCGCTTAATCCCTTTGGTGGACAGAGACCAAGGTGGGGAACTGCTAGAGCGCGTAAAAGGCGTGCGTAAAAAGTTATCGCAAGATTTTGGGTTCCTAATTCCAGCGGTTCATATTCGTGACAATCTTGAGCTGACCCCAAACAGTTACCGAATTACATTGATGGGGGTTGCGGTGGGCGAAGCAGAGATTCGTCCGGATCAAGAGCTAGCGATTAACCCAGGTCAGGTGTATGGCATGATTGATGGTGAACCAACCATTGACCCTGCTTTTGGACTGGAAGCCGTATGGATCCGAGAAGATCAGCGTGAGCACGCGCAGGCTCTGGGTTATACGGTTGTTGATTCATCAACGGTATTAGCGACGCACCTAAGCCAGCTATTGACCAACAACGCATCACAGCTAATTGGCCATGAAGAAGTAGAGAATTTATTAGAAATGTTGGGACGCAGCGCGCCTAAGTTGGTCGAGAACTTTGTTCCTGACCAATTACCATTAGGTGTGGTGGTGAAAGTCCTACAAAACTTGTTAAACGAGGCCATTCCAATCCGCGATATTCGCACGATTGTTCAAACTTTGGCTGAGTACTCAAGTAAGAGTCAAGAAGCTGACATATTGACGGCAGCAGTTCGAATTAGTCTTAAACGTCTAATTGTTCAAGAAATCAATGGTATAGAGCCTGAGTTACCAGTGATCACCTTGATACCCGAACTGGAACAAATATTGCATCAAACTATGCAAGCATCAGGAGGCGAATCCGCGGGGATTGAACCGGGACTCGCTGAGCGATTGCAGTCTTCACTAAGCCAAGCGACACAGGAACAAGAACTGAAAGGCGAACCTGCCGTTCTGCTTACTTCCGGTGTATTACGCTCGACGTTGGCGAAATTTGTGAAGAACACAATACCTAATCTCCGGGTACTGTCTTACCAAGAAATCCCGGATGAAAAACAGATCAGAATTGTGCAAGCCGTGGGTAACTGATCTCACGCATCATTAATGGATTCATAGTTTGAAAATAAAGCGATTTTTTGCCAAAGACATGAGAACGGCGCTGCTCCAAGTGAAAGAGGACTTAGGCGCGGAAGCGGTGATCATGTCAAACAAGAAAGTGGCTGGTGGAGTAGCGATTGTTGCGGCGATAGATAGTGAATCTAATCCGTCTCAAGCAAGCGCAGCGTCACAGCAAAATCGCGGTGCTTCTCAATCGAATCGCTATAACGAACATCGTCAAATGTCATCGTCTTCTGCTGATCGTTACCAAGATCGTCATTTAGATGAAGATAAAATTAGCCTGAACAGTAATAACAGTAATAACAGTAACAATGAAAAAACAGGCTCAATGACGCAGCGATTCGCTAATATGCTTAAGCAATATAGCGGTGGTGCAGCAGATGCTGACGATCACGTAGCAGAAAATGAAGATTCGCTCTCTGCTTTGCTGCAACGCCAAAATAAGCATCGCGACGGCTACAACCAAGAAAAGCCAGCGCCATATCAACCAGATTCACCTTTGGCGAAGCTAATCGCACAGGACAATCGATTTGAACGTCCGACGCCCAAGCTGGACCCGACGCGCTATGACCGACGTCGCCCAAGTGATGAGCGTGACGAATCGGCCGATGAGCTAGAAAGCATGCGCGAAGAGATGACGTCAATTCGTCGTCTGTTGGAGCACCAAGTTTCTGGCCTGATGTGGCAAGAAGTAGAACGCCGTGAGCCGCTAAGAGCTATGCTGATTAAGCGCTTAGAGCGAATGGGCGTTTCTCCGGAGTTAGCAGACCAGATGGCCTGTTATATCCCGGAAGATACAAAGCCAGCGCGAGCGTGGAAAGCGTTATTGTCGCTGGTGGCGGATCAAATCAATATTCCTAAACAGGACATTTTAAAACGTGGTGGCGTAGTCGCATTGTTGGGTCCGACGGGGGTTGGGAAAACAACAACCGTAGCGAAACTCGCAGCACGCGCAGCCATGGAATACGGTGCCGACAATGTGGCCCTTGTGACAACAGATACATATCGCATAGGTGCACATGAGCAACTCTCAATTTACGGAAGAATCATGGGTTGTCCCGTAAGAGTTGCTAAAGATTCTAACGAGTTAGCCGATGTTATATATCAGCTAAGAAACAGAAGACTGATTTTGGTCGATACGGCAGGGATGGGGCAACGAGATGTGAGGCTTTCCGAGCAGCTCGACACTCTAATGCAAGAGAGCGGAGAAGTGATCCACAGCTACCTTGTTTTGCCGGCTACCGCACAACGTCGTGTTCTACAAGAAACGCTGGATCACTTCCGACGTATACCACTTTCGGGTTGTATTATGACGAAGCTTGATGAGTCATTAAGCCTAGGCGAATTCATCAGTGTAGTGATTCAAAACGCAATGCCAGTAGCTTACATCGCTAATGGTCAGCGCGTACCAGAAGACATTGTGATAGCGCAACCAAAATATATGCTTGCGAAAGCAAATGAACTGTTAGAGAAGTCGACAGAGAACGAACCTCACTTTTGGAACAGTGACAGTGAAGGACTCTAAGGCGGCGGACTACTATGACTGAGAATATGATACACGATCAAGCAAGCGGCCTCCGTCGCTTAACACAACCATCGTTGACCAAAGTGATTGCTGTTACTGGCGGCAAAGGTGGTGTGGGGAAATCAAACGTAACACTGGGTCTGGCGATTTGTATGGCTCGCCAAGGCAAGAAGGTGATGGTTCTCGACGCTGATTTAGGTCTGGCCAATGTGGACGTGATGCTCGGAATTCGTGCAAAACGTAATCTAGGACATGTCTTAGCGGGTGAATGTGAGCTAAAAGATGCGATTGTCGAAGGGCCTTATGGTATAAAGATAATTCCTGCAACTTCTGGCACACAGAGCATGACAGAGCTTTCTCACGCTCAGCATGCCGGACTCATCCGAGCATTTGGTAGTCTTGAAGACGAAATGGATGTCCTGCTGATTGATACCGCTGCTGGTATCTCTGACATGGTAATCAGTTTTTCGCGAGCAGCTCAAGATGTGGTTGTAGTTGTGTGTGATGAACCGACGTCAATCACAGATGCCTATGCATTAATCAAGCTGTTGAGTAAAGAACACCAAGTTCAACGCTTTAAAGTTGTAGCAAATATGGTCAGAAGCTACCGTGAAGGGCGAGAATTGTTTGCAAAGTTGACACTAGTCACAGAGCGATTCTTGAATGTTAGCCTTGAACTCGTAGCATGTATTCCATTAGATGATAAAGTACGACAGGCTGTAAAAAGACAAAAAATTGTCGTTGATGCGTTCCCACGCTCGCCTGCCGCTTTAGCTATCAGCTCACTAGCAAACAAAGCGTTGACGTGGCCACTACCGAAAACACCAAGTGGACACTTGGAATTTTTTGTGGAAAGGTTGCTAAATCGTACCGAATTCGCAGAGGACCCTTTTGGTGAATAAAGCGATAACCTATGACCAACATGGCAAATTTAATAGCCAGCAGGCGTTCATTGAACGTTATTCAGTGTTGGTTAAGCGCATTGCTCACCACCTACTAGGCCGTTTACCGCCGAGTGTTCAGGTAGAGGATTTAATTCAGGCCGGCATGATCGGTCTTATCGAAGCTCAGCAGAATTATGATGGTTCTAAAGGTGCGAGCTTTGAAACTTATGCAGGTATCCGTATTCGTGGCGCAATGTTAGATGACATGCGTAAAGGCGATTGGGTACCGCGTTCTGTTCATAAAAATAATCGAGAGATTAACCAAGCGATTGCGGAGCTGGAAGGCGAATTAAATCGAGATCCTACTGATTCTGAAGTAGCCACGCATCTCGGTATGACACTGGATCAATATCATAGTGCTCTTACCGATATCAACTGCTCAAAATTAGTCGGTATTGAAGATTTAGGCGTTTCTGATGATGTGATTTCACCGGCGGATGAAACCGATGACAGCAACCCATTCAAAGGGGTAGTTGATGAATCATTTCGAAAAGCACTGGTTGAATCAATAAAACAGCTTCCAGAGCGTGAAGCTTTGGTTCTTTCGCTTTATTATGATGAAGAACTCAATTTGAAAGAAATTGGCGATGTGTTAGGCGTAAGCGAATCTCGCGTAAGTCAAATACTGAGTCAATCGATGCAACGTTTACGTACCAAGCTCAGTGCGTGGACACAAAATGACTAAAAACACTGATTTTACGATTCAGTGGAGGCAATTTTGAATAAAAACATGAAGATCCTTATTGTTGATGATTTCTCAACAATGCGCCGTATTGTTAAAAACCTGCTTCGTGACTTGGGTTTCAATAACACTCAAGAAGCGGACGATGGTTTAACCGCATTACCAATGCTGAAAAAAGGTGACTTCGATTTTGTTGTAACTGACTGGAACATGCCAGGTATGCAAGGCATCGATTTGCTTAAACACATCCGCGCGGATGCAGAACTTAAGCATCTGCCAGTTCTAATGATCACGGCTGAAGCGAAGCGTGAGCAGATCATTGAAGCTGCTCAAGCAGGTGTAAACGGCTACATTGTTAAGCCATTTACTGCTGCAACATTAAAAGAAAAATTAGATAAAATTTTCGAGCGTTTATAACTCTCTCTTTCTCTTTGTTATTCGAGTCATTCATACCAATTATTAAATACCTATTAAATGACTCGTTTAGCGTTTTCAAAGTGATAAGAAGAACTAAACGTAAAAGGGTCTATTCAGAATGATCTCACTAGAGCAGGCGAAGTCACTCGTTCAAATGCTAGAAAACGGGGAACAAGACCAAGCCAATATGCTTGTTGCCTCGATCTACGAAGGTGCCGATAACCCAATGCTGCAAGAAATTGGAGCGTTAACTCGAGACCTTCACGAATCACTCAAGCAGTTCAGTCTCGATCAGCGCATGACCGAAATTGCGAAAGACGAAATCCCTAACGCTAGGGATCGTCTCAATTATGTGATCGAGAAGACAGAGCTTGCAGCCAACAAAACAATGGATGCGGTCGACTGCTGCCTTCCTATCGCTGACAACCTGCATGATTGCCTTCTAAAAGTTCGTCCTCAATGGAATGAACTCATGCACGGGCGCATAGAATTAAGCGAATTTAAAGCACTGTGCCACCGAATCGACGGGCTATTAGTGCAAGTCGAAGGTGACAGCACTGAATTGCGCGGCCAGTTGACCGAAATTCTCATGGCGCAAGACTTCCAAGACCTAACTGGCCAAATCATTCGCCGCGTAATTACGTTGGTTAATGAAGTAGAAGGCCGCTTAGTGGAAATCCTAACCGTATTCTCTGGAAATAAACTTGAAGAACACATTCAAGTTTTGTCAGAACCGGCAGATAAAAAGAATACACAAACAAGCGAAGCCGAAGGCCCGATTCTTCATCCAGAACTGAGAGAAGATGCGGTTTCATCGCAGGACGAAGTCGATGACTTGTTGTCCAGTCTTGGATTTTAAAGGTAACGTATGAGCTACGATTTAGACGAAGATATTCTTCAGGACTTTCTCATTGAGGCTGGGGAAATTCTCGAGCTGCTTTCTGAGCAGTTGGTTGAATTAGAAAATAACCCAGAAGACAAAGACTTACTTAATGCTATTTTCCGCGGGTTTCATACCGTAAAAGGCGGTGCCGGCTTCCTTTCATTGGCAGAGCTAGTCGATACTTGTCATGGTGCGGAGAACGTGTTCGACGTTTTACGAAACGGTCAACGCACGGTAACGCAAAACTTAATGGATACGATGCTAAAAGCCTTGGATACGGTTAATACCCAGTTCCAGGCTGTTCAAGATCGTGAGCCGTTAGAAGCTGCGGACCCTGAGCTTCTTGAAGAACTTCATCGTCTATGCAAACCTGAGTCAGAAGATGAAGTAGCGGCAACCGTAGTTGAAGAACCAGTGGCTACTCCAGAGCCTATTATTCCCGAGCCTATCATCGAAGAACCTGCTGCGCCGTCAGCACCATCAAGTGTCGGCTCTGTTGATGAAATTACCCAAGACGAATTCGAAAAGCTACTGGATGAGCTTCATGGTAAAGGTTCAGCGCCAGGCACCTCAATGTCTGCGACACCTACAACGCCATCTGAACCGCCTCAATCGAGTGCACCATCAGTTGAAAGTGGTGATATCACTGATGATGAGTTTGAACGTTTACTCGATGAACTGCACGGTGTAGGAAAAAGCCCTTCTACGGCAGAGGCTGCTGCATCTGCATCCGTACCAGTAGAGCCACCTAAAGCGGCAGAGCCTTCCGCTCCAGTGTCATCTTCATCAAATCAAGACAGTGACTTAATGACGGACGAAGAGTTCGAAAAGTTACTCGATGAGCTACATGGTTCAGGTAAAGGTCCAACGCTAGAAGAATTGGATATGGCAACGAAGCCAGCGTCAGCAAACGTAGAGCAAAGCCCTGCGAAACCTGAGCCTGTTGCTAAGCCAGCACCCGTTCAAGCAGCGCCAGCACCAAAGCCAGAATCTAAACCAGTCGCGGTAAAAGAAGAAGCTAAAGCACCAGCGGTTAAAAAACCTCAGGCTGAAGCAACCGTTCGTGTTGATACCTCGACACTTGATACCATCATGAACATGGTGGGTGAGCTCGTATTGGTTCGAAACCGCCTATTAAGCCTTGGTTTGAATAGCGACAACGAAGAGATGTCCAAAGCGGTCGCTAACCTTGACGTGGTAACTGCGGATCTACAAGGCGCGGTAATGAAAACGCGTATGCAGCCAATTAAGAAAGTGTTTGGCCGCTTCCCACGCGTTGTTCGTGACTTGGCTCGTAACCTAAATAAAGACATCGTGCTAGAAATGCGCGGTGAAGAAACCGACCTCGATAAAAACCTTGTAGAAGCATTGGCCGATCCGTTGATTCACTTGGTGCGTAACTCAGTTGATCACGGTATTGAAATGCCAGACGCACGCGCGAAGGCAGGCAAATCACGCACAGGTAAAGTGATTTTGTCAGCATCGCAAGAAGGGGACCATATTGAACTATCCATCGTAGATGATGGTGGCGGTATGGACCCGAACAAACTTCGTGGCATCGCGGTGAAGCGTGGCATGATGGATGAAGATGCGGCGGCGCGTTTAACAGACAAAGAGTGCTTCAACCTTATCTTCGCACCTGGTTTCTCAAGTAAAGATAAAATTTCTGACATCTCTGGTCGTGGTGTGGGTATGGACGTGGTTAAGACGGCGATCAATACCTTAAACGGTTCAATCGATATCGATTCTGAGCTAGGCAAGGGCACTAAGATTACGATCAAAGTACCACTAACGTTAGCGATTTTACCGACTCTGATGGTTGGTGTTGGCGGTCATCCGTTTGCTCTACCACTGGCTTCGGTGAGTGAAATTTTCCACTTAGATCTTAGCCGTACAAACGTGGTAGATGGTCAGCTGACGATCATTGTGCGAGAGAAATCTATCCCACTATTTTACTTACAAAACTGGTTAGCATCTAAATCGCAAAACGTCCAAGAGCGTACAGGTCACGGTCACGTGGTGATTGTACAGATTGGTAACCAACGCGTTGGTTTTGTTGTGGATACGCTTATTGGTCAAGAAGAAGTGGTTATTAAGCCTCTCGATAATCTATTACAGGGCACTCCAGGTATGGCTGGTGCGACAATTACTAGCGATGGCCATATTGCATTAATTCTAGATGTGCCTGATTTACTTAAGCGATATGCTGCGGCTTCACGCCTTTAAGCAAAGCTGACGTTATTAAAAGGAATAAGATGGCGATTAAAGTACTAGTCGTTGATGATTCGAGTTTTTTCCGACGTCGCGTGAGCGAAATCATCAACTCAGAATCGCGCCTAGAAGTGATTGACGTTGCGGTAAATGGTAGAGAGGCGGTTGAGAAAGCCAAATCCCTCAAACCTGACGTCATCACGATGGATATTGAAATGCCAGTTATGGATGGCATTACAGCTGTACGTGAAATAATGGCCGCTGCTCCAACGCCAATTCTAATGTTTTCGTCCCTGACCCACGACGGGGCGAAAGCTACGCTTGATGCGCTAGATGCAGGCGCATTGGACTTCTTACCGAAAAAGTTTGAGGACATTGCGCGTAACCGTGAAGAAGCTGTGTCATTACTTCAACAGCGTGTGATTCAGATTGCCTCGAAGCGCGCTTTCATGCGTCGACCTATCGCTCGCCCAACAGCGAGTACCAGCACGACTACTCGATCATTAGGTTCAAGAACGGCTTCACCTGTGACTCCAACACCAACTCGACCTGCTGCGACAAAGTACCGTGCTTCTGGTAAGAAGTATCAACTGACGGCAATTGGCACATCAACAGGTGGCCCCGTTGCTCTACAAAAAATTCTGACGCGCTTGCCGATGAACTATCCGCATCCGATTGTATTGATTCAACACATGCCAGCAACGTTTACTGCTGCGTTTGCCAGTCGTTTGAACACCTTGTGTAAGATTCAAGTGAAAGAAGCACAAGATGGCGATGTGTTACAGCCCGGTGTGGCATACCTTGCACCAGGTGGGAAACAAATGATGGTAGATGGACGAGCGGGCGCTGCTCGTCTTCGCATTATTGATGGCGGCGACCGCATGAACTACAAACCATGTGTGGATGTGACTTTTGGTTCTGCCGCAAAAGTATATGGCGACAAAGTGCTCTCTTTAGTGTTGACAGGCATGGGTGCAGACGGTCGTGAGGGCGCTCGCATGTTGAAGTCTTCAGGCTCAACAATTTGGGCACAAAATGAAGAAAGTTGTGTTGTTTATGGCATGCCCCAAGCGGTTGCTAAAGCAGGCATTTCTTCAGAAGATTTACCGCTTGACCGCATTGCTGAACGCATGTTGGTGGAAGTTGGCCTAGCTTAGGATTCATCATGATTGTTTGGAGTGTAGCTAACCAGAAAGGAGGCGTGGGTAAAACCACCTCAACAGTGACATTGGCGGGCTTATTGAGCCAGAAAGGCCATCGAGTATTGATGGTTGATACTGATCCTCACGCCTCACTGACTACTTATCTCGGTTATGATCCTGATGCAGTAACTTCGAGCCTATTTGATTTATTCCAGTTGAAGACGTTTTCTCGTGAGACGGTTAAGCCGTTGATTTTAGAAACAGAGCTGGAAGGAATGGATATCATTCCCGCGCATATGTCCCTTGCCACGCTTGATCGCGTAATGGGTAATCGCAGTGGTATGGGATTAATCTTAAAACGGGCGCTGCAAACTGTCTCACAAGACTATGACTATGTGTTGATTGATTGTCCGCCAATCCTTGGCGTGATGATGGTGAACGCGTTGGCAGCCAGTGACCGAATTTTGATTCCTGTTCAAACAGAGTTTTTGGCAATGAAAGGTCTAGAGCGCATGATGCGTACGCTAACCATTATGCAAAAATCTCGCCCGGGCGGTTTTAAAGTGACTATCGTCCCAACCATGTACGATAAGCGCACGAAAGCGTCATTGCAGACATTGATGCAACTGAAAAAAGATTACCCAAATCAAGTGTGGACCTCAGCGGTGCCTATTGATACCAAGTTCCGCGATGCCAGTTTAAAGCACTTGCCAGCGTCGCATTTTGCATCTGGTAGTCGTGGTGTGTTTGCCTATAAACAGCTACTGATTTATCTGGAGAGGTTGGCGTTCGATGAGCAGTAATGATGTGCTGTCCAGTGAACAAGCACTTGATGACTACTTTAATGCATTACTGGATGATGAAACTGAAATAACGACTCTTGAGGAAGACCTTGACCTGTTGGCTCAAGAGGTATCATCTGCAGAGCCAGAGCCAGAGCCAGAGCCAGAGCCAGAGCCAGAGCCAGAGCCAGAGCCAGAG
This sequence comes from Vibrio sp. 1401, assembly GCF_033340295.1. Lineage (NCBI taxonomy): Bacteria > Pseudomonadati > Pseudomonadota > Gammaproteobacteria > Vibrionales > Vibrionaceae > Vibrio > Vibrio sp. 1401. Next base: position 14,367 of record NZ_JAWOWF010000042.1, on the reverse strand, counting down.
CCAGAGCCAGAGCCAGAGCCAGAG